>JAUWIQ010000201.1 GCA_030605285.1 Planctomycetota bacterium | reverse complement strand
CCCGCCGCAAGTTCCTTGGGGGACGAACCCCGGGCAGGTAGTTGCCGTGGGAGAGCGAGTCCCGGACCCCACCGGAGTCGAGGGCGAACACGACCGCAAGGCGATGGTCGCTGCCCTCGATTATATGGCCTTGAGGCCGGGGACCGCGATCACCGAGATCCCGATCGACCGCGTCTTTATCGGATCCTGCACCAACTCGCGGATCGAAGACCTTCGTGCGGCCGCAGCGGTTGTACGGGGGTATCAGGTCTCGGACCGGGTGGGAGCCATGGTGGTCCCGGGAAGTGGCCAGGTCAAGCGGCAAGCGGAAGCAGAGGGCCTCGACAAAATTTTTCAGCAGTCGGGATTCGATTGGCGCGAAGCGGGATGCAGCATGTGTCTGGCAATGAATCCAGACAAGCTGGAACCGGGACAGCGATGTGCCTCAACGAGCAATCGGAATTTTGAGGGCCGTCAGGGTAAGGGTGGCCGGACCCATTTGGTGTCGCCCGCAATGGCTGCCGCCGCGGCGGTTGTGGGGCGTTTTGTCGATATTCGCACTTGGGACTATCAGGGCGAGCTTTGAGTCGAATGGGCCAGGCAAATTCTTCTCTGCTGGACGCAAAGATGAAACCTTTTAATCAACACGTCGGACTGGTTGCCACGATGGACCGTAGCAATGTGGATACAGATCAAATTATCCCGAAGCAATTTTTGAAACGGATCGAGAGGACGGGCTTTGGCGAGTTTCTTTTTTTTGATTGGCGGTTTCTCGAAGATGGGACACCCAACCCGGAATTTGAATTGAATGATCCTGCTGTAGCGCACGCTAGTATCCTGCTGGCACGCCAAAATTTCGGAAGTGGCTCAAGTCGTGAACACGCTCCCTGGGCGCTCGAGGACTACGGATTCCGGGTCCTGATCGCACCGAGTTTTGCGGATATCTTTTATAACAATTGCTTTAAAAACGGTCTGCTTCCGATTGTGCTGGAGGATGCCGCCGTCGATGAGCTTTTTGGTCGAGCAAGTGAGTATGACGCTTATACCTTGAACATTGTGTTGGGTGAAAATCGGATTACGGACGAGCATGGATTGAAAATGACATTCGAGATCGATCCGTTCCGCAAACATTGCCTGCTCAACGGCTTGGATGACATCGCCTTGACACTCGAGCATCTCGATCGCATTGCCGCCTATGAGGCAGCCTGTGGTAGGGCGCCGAGGTTCGAAGATCCGAGGAGAGGATGATGTCGTCGCCCCCGTTGCAGTCACGACTGGAAAAGTTAGAAGCCATGCTGGTCGATGAACCGCACGACCCGTTTCTGCGTTACAGTCGCGCGTTAGAGCTAGACAAGATAGGACGTAGTGACGAAAGTGTAGAGACACTTTCTGCTTTGTCGACGGATGATCCACCTTACGTCCCCGCTTTTTTTATGGCCGCTCAGCAGTTAGCGGCTTTAGGCCGTGAGGAAGAAGCCCGTGGATTTTTAACCCGGGGTATCGAGCAGGCACAGCGAACGGGTGATGACCACGCCGCAGGAGAAATGGCAGAATTTCTTGCCAGCCTGCAGTGAGTGAGTGCAAGAGGATCTGTGCGGAAATATCTCCATGTCCGATACCTTTCGCGTCCGCCCCGAGTCGGTTCATGAAACAGTATTTATTGCGCCGGGTGCGGTTGTCCTTGGTGACGTAGTGATTGGAAAAGAGTCGAGCATCTGGTATCACGCCGTGGTGCGAGGCGATGTGGAAGCGATCACGATCGGCTCTCAGACCAACGTACAAGATGGCGCCATCTTGCATGCCGACGAGGGTTTCCCATGTACCCTCGGGGATGGTGTCACCGTAGGGCACAACGCCATTGTTCACGGTTGTACCATCGGAGATCGGGTTCTGGTCGGGATGGGGAGTGTGGTCATGAATGGCGCCGTTGTCGAATCCGATTCGCTGATCGGCGTGGGTGCCGTGGTGACCGAGGGGATGCGGATCCCAGCGGGATCTCTGGTACTCGGTTTGCCGGCGAAGATTGTCCGATCACTCGATGCGCAGGAACATAAAAAAATTGCAACTGCCGCCGAGCACTACGTCGAAAATTCCCGAACGTGTCTTGATCGAGAGCAGGACTCAGGAAGATCCGCTGGATCTTGAGCAGGCGGTTGCAATCGTACAGGAGGTGCAGTTATCGCAGCCGCCGCTGGCGTCTTCGCTCCCGCAGTGAGGACCACAGCCGTTGGGCACCGCTTCCGTGAATTGGCGGAATTTCACCTTCGCATCATAGACTTCTGCCAATTCTGCACTGAGGGATTCAATTTGGGCGGGCATTTCCCCGAGGAAATAAAAAAACAGCGAGCGTCCGTCGAATAAAAGCTCGATGTCAATCAGCGTCGCCTGAGTATTGAGATCCGCAAGCTTCGTTTGGCATGCTGCGAATGCCTCATTCTTGTTGCCTTCAATACGTCGGGCCAGCAGTTGGTCGGCGGGGGTGACTGACCGCAGAATCATTCCGCCAGACTCGGACTCCAAGGCCTCTGTGGAGGAGAGGATCTCGCCGAGTTCGAGGCCCCGCTGGGTTTGCAGGACGACCTGCGCGGAGCGTTGGTAGACCTGCGGCTTTGGGGTCAAAAAGGGGGCAAGCTGCCCCATGACGCCATAGCGCACAAAGTATTGATCCCGCATCGACATTGTTTGACCTGCCTTGATTCGTATCCCACTGCAAGGCTACTATTCTTGCAGTTATAATTCCACTTGCCAACCTCGATGGTATCCCGCCAGCGAGCCGGGAATCAAGTTTTGTAATATTTTTGGGTGATCGGTCGATCGGAATACTTTGACAGCAGTGGAGAAATGCCCACGATGGTCGGACAGATTGTGAACAATACGGCCTCGAATTGGAGCGCATTGGGTGACCGGATACTCGCCGGGGATCCGCTCACCGAGACGGAGGCCCTCTCCGTACTGGCCGCTGATGACGACGAGGTTTTGGACCTGCTCTCGGCCGTCTACCGAATAAGGCGGCGATACTTTGGTAAAACAGTCCAGCTCTACTTTTTGATGAATGCCAAAAGTGGACTCTGCCCGGAGGATTGCAGTTACTGTTCCCAGTCGAAGATCTCCCAGGCTGAAATTCCGACATACAATCTGCTTGACGAAACACGATTGCTCGAGGGGGCTCGGGAAGCATTCCAGTGCGGGAGTAAAACCTATTGCATTGTGATCTCAGCCCGGGGACCGTCGGAACGGGAGATTGCGACCGTGACCAAAATCGTACCAAAAATCAAAGCGGCATTCGATTTGAAAATTTGTGCCTGTTTGGGTCTGCTCAGTCTGGAGCAGGCCGAGGCGTTGAAAGCCTGTAGTGTCGATCGCGTGAATCACAACCTCAATACCAGTGAGAATTACTACGGCCAGATTTGTTCCACACACAGTTATCAAGATCGGATCGATACACTGATGGCGGTTCGCGAAGCGGATCTGGAAATTTGTAGTGGTGGAATTATTGGGATGGGGGAAGAGCCGATCGATGTAGTACGGATGGCGTTCGCTTTAAAAGAGATCGGTGCGGAGTCGATTCCCGTGAATTTCTTCAATCCGATCGAAGGCACCCCGCTCGCAGGCACCTGGAAACTCAATCCCCAATACTGTCTGAAGGTTCTGGCGATGTTCCGGCTTGTCAACCCGGATTCCGAAATTCGCGTGGCCGGAGGACGGGAACTCCATCTCGGGAGTCTCCAGCCACTGGCGCTGTACGCGGCGAATTCAATCTTTGTGGGCGACTATCTGACAACCAAAGGACAGCTTCCCGAGTCCGACTATCAAATGATTCGGGAGTTGGGTTTTGAAGTGACAAGAGACGAGGAATCTGCCTGCCGTCTGGGCGAATAAGGGTTACTGCAGCGCGGAAATAAACGTTCTGCGGTCCCCTACAACAGGTCGGGTTTCTTCCCGGTTTGCACACGTGGCAGTCGGTCTTGCTCCGAGCTTCTCTCCCCTTGTTCTTAATGTAAAAGAGCCCGTGGCGCGGACCTTGCAGAGGTGGACCCCGACATCGCCTCCGGAACTATTTTGTGAGAGGGCAAAAAGAGGGGCCAGTCGATCTCAGCCCACGAGACAAATTGCGATAGCATTGACACTGCGGTCTGCTGAAATCGTTAATCTCGTAAAGAGTCGGTAAACTCGACCAAACTGATAGGTTTTTACTAATCCGCAACGACGACGCAGGTCGATATTTCCTGCGATGTTTTGTTTTTCGTCCCCGATTGTAAGGTGACATGATGCTACGCAGTCTGACAGTTTTTGGTGTGATGCTGGTGTTATTGGTTGGGTTCTGTCCGCCTGCGGAATCTCAGGATTCGAGCAAAACAACGCGTTCCAGGTATGAAAAAAACACAAAAACGGCCCCGCGATCTGGTTGGCCTTGGTCCGCAGCGCGAAAAAAGAAATCGCTGTTTGGCCTGCCCTTCGGCAGCAATGCTGGCAGTGATCGCGCCAATCCGAAAAAGGAAACGCAGGGACGGGAGCAAGTGCGCGTAGATAAACTTTCCAGACCTACCGGTCCGCAAAAACGAAAAACAACAGATGTAAAGCCACCTTTCGTAGATTTGCAAGCGACAGGACCCCCAAAACAAGTACTACCTCCCAAGCAAGTCCTCTCTGCAAAACAGCAAGTTGTGCCCCCACAACGCGGTGTTGCCCTACCTCGGGTCGCGATTCCGAAGCAGGCCCGCGATTTACCACGGCCTAGTGCAGCAAAGCAAGCCCTGGATTCCTCACCCCCGCGAGTGCCTCCGCAGGTTGTCCGTTCGTTGCCGTTGGGCAGTACGAAACCCGGTGTAACGGGACAGTCATCCCGGCGTAGCGGGAGGCTGATGCCGCAAGTTGATGCCACTTTAACGCAGGAAAAATCATCCCCGATCCGAAAAATCGCAAAACAAAATGCGCGCAATGTT
>JAUWIQ010000045.1 GCA_030605285.1 Planctomycetota bacterium | reverse complement strand
TGGGGAACCCCGTTTTGATCTCGCACTGCCCGAAACCGTCGGCGGGCATTTTTTGTGGGGATCTTCTTCATGGGACAAGCAGCGACGGGTGGTGGAAAATAGGGATCGCTTTAAGGGGCTTGCAATCCACTGAAGCCCGCTTGGGCCCGAAAAGCTTCCACTAATTGTAGGACTTGTCCCATCGCATCTTCCGGGCTACGACCATTGGCCTCGAAGCTTCGTGTGATCTGGGAATTTCCAGAGATGGCAATACGGCAATGGTACCGGTAACGGTAATTGTCATAGCCCCACATTTCCAACAAACTGTAGACTGCACCCCGATCGCGGAGTTGTTGTTCGATCAATTCGCGAGAACTAGAAGTTTGTGGATTTTGGTCAAGCGACTGAGGTGGCTCCAGATAGGCAACCTGCTGGCCGGCGAATGTTCTCGGCGTCGGTTGCACCGTGGTGGAAATGCGCTGGTCCGTAGCAGACGGTTGGATCGCAAGCGGAACCCGTGGATTCCCGGTTTGGTGACCCATGATTTTCGCAGAGCTAGCGGCCGTTTCTTGATTCAAATGATCGGCTGCCTGTTCACTCCAGGCAATGATTTTCTGTAACGCCTGCTGGGGAAGTGTGGTATATCGTACCGCAGCCCAACCGACTGCCCCGATCACCGCACCCATGACAAGGGCACGACAAAATGTGTCCAGTGGTGACGCCTTCATGGGCGGGATCATACCCAGGTCAATTCACTCGAGACAACGGCAATTGGGCCAGGCCTGCAAAGGAAATAATCTGGGGGTTTGGGGGGTTGGTAAGTCGGTAACCCAAGCGACAATGTTTTGAAACGAATGGCGCGTATAATTTCCCCAATGTCCGACACGCTTATTTATCTCGATAATAATGCCACGGCACCGATTGTGCCGGAAGTTTCCGAGGCAATGTCGGAGTGCGCGCGTTGCCAGCACGCAAATCCTGCCAGCCAACATAGGCCTGGTCGGAGAGCCCGCCGAATCCTCGAAGACGCTCGTGAAACTGTTGCCCAACGACTGGGAGCGAAGATCACCACGGGAGCCGCAGCTCGATTGATTTTTACGAGTGGGGCCACCGAGGCTAATAATCTGGCACTTTATGGATTGGCCGGTTCTCCTCCGGGCCGAATTATTCTTTCTGCAATCGAACATCCGAGTGTGTGGCGTGCCGGCGAGTTTCTCGCCCAACAGGGTTTTGATGTGCGGACCCTGGCGGTAGACCGCCAGGGTGTTGTACGTCTTGATCTTCTTGCGGATCTCATTGATGAGCAAACTCGTTTAGTGAGTGTAATCTGGGCAAACCACGAAACCGGCGCCTTACAGCCACTCGTGGAACTGGCTGCAATTTGCAAACGTTTTGGAGTACCACTGCATACCGATGCGGTCCAGGCGGCAGGCAAGATACCGATTGCATTCGATCAATTAGGAATCGCCGCCTTAACGATTTCGGCACATAAATTTCATGGGCCACCGGGAATCGGGGCCTTGCTTTTACGGCACGATACTCCACTACAGCCGTTGTTGCGGGGAGGGTTTCAGCAGGGCGGTCTCCGCCCCGGAACAGAAAGTGTCGAATTGGCTGTGGGACTGCAGGTGGCGCTGGATCGCTCCCTGGACCACAATCTGTCTGATGAGAAGCCGCTTGCTAGCTTACGGGATCAGCTCGAGCAGCGATTGTGTGAACTCTTACCCGATTTAGTAATTCATTCCCGTCAAGTGGCTCGTTCGCCACACACTTCCCAGATATCGTTTCTCGGGACCGAACGACAAGCGGTTGTTATGGCGCTTGATCAGGTGGGTGTCGCCTGTGCTACCGGGACTGCCTGCGAGAGTGGTTCGAGTGAGCCTTCCCGAACGCTTTTAGCAATGGGCTGCGAGCAAACACTGCTTGAAAGTGCTGTGCGACTAAGCATAGGGACACTCAACACAGCCTCTGAAATGGATCGGGCGGCAGAGCGAATCGCGGCCAAAATCAAGCAGTTGAGACGCTTGAATAATCGCTACCGGGAGGCTGAGCCCGCTCGTCGTGGAGTCTAAAAAAGGCTATAATACCGGCTCGGTTTTGAGGGTCCCTTCTGGCCCGCTGAGGCAACCAAAAAGAGACAATTTGCCAACTGGATGGAGCCGCTGTGGTCACCGGTGTATTTACGATTCCCCTGCCCGCTGCAGACAACCAATTCTGTCGCGATGGCGTTGTGTCGAAGCCTAAATCAGAGATTCATGCTTTCATTGGGGGTCGCGAAAATCGCCTGCTCTTTGCAGCATTGCAGCCTTTTCTGAGGTCACACCGTCTTGCCCGCTGCGCGAGTCCCTTGGTGCTTTGTGGTGAGTCTGGGTCCGGGAAGACCCATCTGGCATTGGGACTTGTGGCGAGTTGGAGTATCTGGAATGGGTCCCAGAAAGTGGAGTTCGTTGATGCAAGTAAACAACGGGGTAGAACAACACGATCAGAAACATCCTGGGAGGAACCGACGGGTCTGTTAGTCATCGAAAATATTGATTGCTTGCCTTCTACAACCACCGCCGCATTAAGAATTTGTAGGCTCCTAGATGCCTACCAATCGCATTCACGGGGGGTTATTGTTACCGCCTCTCGGCTTCCAACGCAACTTCGAGAATTGTCCAAAGCGATTCGCAGTCGCCTGAGTGGTGGCCTTGTGGTTCCACTTTGTAAACCTACGATTGAAACCCGCAAAGAGGTTGTAAAAATCTATGCGGGTGTTTTAGGAATTGAGTTCACTGAAGCTGCTATTGATCTTCTCATTAAGCGTGTGGAAACGACGACTGGAAAACTTATTAAAACGATCCGGGAGATTTATTCTTGGATGCCTCGTGGAGAGTGTCCGCTGCTTCTAGATAAGAATCTCATTACTCGTTTTCTAGCGAGTCATTCTGGCGCGACTCCAGCGACAATGCACCAAATCTCTGTGTTTGTTTCCCGGCACTATGGGATTTCTGTCTCCGCCCTGAGGGGGCGTTCCCGTCGTCAGGGAATTGCCTTGGTGCGGGGGGTCGTAATGTATCTTGGCCATCGGCATGCCGGGCATAGTTTAACCCATGTCGGCAACTATCTTGATGGGCGAGATCACACGACGGTCCTTCATGGTTGTCGCACCGTGGAACGGAAGATTTCTATCGATTCGGGGCTCAAACAAGATGTGTGGTGGTTGTGTGATTTATTAGGAAGGGAGACGCCTACGGTGGGGTAGGTGAGATTTGTTTGTGTGTGGAAAACTGGTTAGTAATGGTTACTGCTTGGGGGTTTTTTGGGGGGGTCTATTTGGATCCGTTTAGTGTGTTGGATTCTTTCACGGTAATCAACAACCTAGTCAACAAGGTGTGAACGGGAATCTAACTATTTTTCCACATCCGGGGCGGGTGCTTATCTTTAGGGGTCGTACGTGTTTGTGGACTATGTATTCGATTAGGATGTCCTTGCTACTACTACTACTACTAAAAACTAATAAGTATTAATAAGAAATAAATATCTGGAGCATTTGGTTTCAGGAAGGAATCTAGGATGAAGATTTGTTGTGATCGCACAAAGTTCTTGGAGGCATTTCAGGTGGTTGCTTCTGTAGCCCCAAGGTAATTCTACAGAACGTCAAGATTGAGGCCACCGAACAAACTGTTGTGTTGTCTGCGACCGATATGGAAGTGGGCATTCGCTGTGAGGTTGAGGGGGTTGAGGTTCATACGACTGGTAGTGCAATACTTCCAGTAACACGATTTGGTGGTATTCTTCGTGAAACACCAGACGAGCAATTGGAAATAGAAGCAGATAATCAAGGAACCCAAGTTCGGGGTACGAGAAGTAGTTTTAAATTACCAGGGGTGAACCCAAGCGATTTTCCGGATGTCGCATCGTTTGAGGACGACGCCTATCACCAGGTATCCGCTCGCTTCCTTAAGGAAATCATCCACCGTACTATTTTTGCGACTGATAGTGAGAGTAGTCGTTATGCGCTTGGAGGAGTTCTTCTTGAGCTTAGTGAAGGGAATCTTATTGCGGTAGGGACTGATGGTAGGCGGTTGGCAAAGATGCAGGGGCCCGCGGAGTCCATAGGGGGACATCAAACCGAAGGCTCCACCACGATTGTGCCAAGTCGGGCCCTCCAGTTGATAGACCGCGCGCTAGCAGATGATGAAAATGAAGTAAAGGTTTCAACCCACACAAATGATGTGTTGGTTCAAAGTGACCGTGTTACCGTTTACGCCCGCTTGGTAGAAGGTCGTTTTCCAAATTGGAGGGATGTGTTTCCAAGTCGTGAGGACAATATCCAAATTGTTTTGCCGATTGGATCGTTCTATTCCGCAGTACGACAAGCGGCGATTGTGACGAGTGACGAAAGTCGGGGTATTGATTTTACGTTTGGAGATGGAAATGCAATCTTAGCGGGAGAGGCATCCGAAACGGGACAATCTAGGATTGAACTTCCCATTGAATACGATGGTACGCCAATTACTTTAATGCTCGACCCAAAATATATGACCGATTTTTTAAAAGTCCTTGACGCAAATAAAACATTTTCTTTAGAAGTCAAAGACGCTAAGAGTGCGGCGGTCTGCTTGACCGATGACGGCTACGGCTATGTCATTATGCCAATGGCTCGGGATCGATAGGGCGGGATCGATAGGGACTGTCGAACGAATGGTAAAAAAGCGAATGGTAAAAAAGCGTGGGCTGGTTCCAGTTGGCAATGTCGTTGCAGAAATCATAGCTCGCCGCGGTCTTGGGCGGGAACGATCAGTCGTAGAGAAAGAAAAAATCTGGCGAGAGATTGTGGGTGATGAAATGGCAACCATGACACGTTGCGGTGAAGCACGAGGAGGTCGCCTGGAGGTTGTGGTTGCCAATTCAATGCTGATACAAGAGCTCGGTTTTAAAAAAAAGGAAATGATCGCAGACCTCAATAAGAACATTCCAGGCTGGAATATAAAAGACATTCGTTTTCGTGTTGGCCAGACTTAAGACGACAGCAGGATTTTTGGTTTAAGTTGAAATACGACCTTCTAGCAACAGCGATAGGAAGAAGTCAAAACATGGGTAGGAATTAAATATGGCCGTTGAAAATAAAACGAACGAAAATAATGCTGAAGATAAAGGTTTAGGCATCAATGAACAATTTGGCATGGTGAAGGGAGAGGCTGATTACAAGCCTGAGGATCTGCAGCATCTATCGGACCTTGAGCATGTTCGAGAACGTCCCAGCATGTATGTCGGTGATACGGCCAATCGCGGCTTACATCACTTGGTTTTTGAGGTGGTGGATAATTCGATTGACGAGGCGATGGCTGGCTATGCGACGATGGTTCGTGTGCAGATTAACAATGACGGCAGCGTGATGGTTGTAGATGATGGCCGCGGTATTCCCGTGGGTCCACACGATCAGCTTTCCGAAGAGCTGGGTCATGAAGTGTCGACGCTCGAAGGTGTCATGACCGTGCTAAAATTCGGCGGAAAATTTGAAAAGGGAGCGTATCAGACGTCAGGGGGCCTACATGGAGTGGGTGTCACGGTCGTTAATTTTCTTTCCCAGTGGTGCGAGGTAGAAGTTAGGCGGGATGGTCATGTTTACCAACAAGAATACGAGCGGGGCATTCCACAAGGAGAGGTGCGCCGACTGGGCACCTCCGACAAGGTAGGTACCAAAACCACATTCAATCCCGACCCACAAATTTTTGAAGTCACGCGATATAGCTACGACATCCTCTATAAGCGGCTTCAAGAACTAGCATTTCTGAATCGTGGCGTACGAATTATTTATCACGATGAGCGTACCAACGAAGGGGAGGAATTCTATTACGAACGTGGCATCATCGAGTTTGTAGAACACCTCAATCGCGCCAGTGAGCCGCTTCATAATAACGTAATTTACTTGAACGGAGAAACGGATGGGGTGGGTTACGAAATTGCCTTACAATATTGTGGCGAATACACAGAAAATGTTCAGTCCTATGTGAATAACATCCACACCCACGAAGGGGGTACACACGTTTCGGGTTTTCGCTCGGCACTGACGCGGACGCTCAATACCTACGGACGCAAAGAAAATTTATTCAAAGATGTGTCGCCTTCTGGAGATGACTTTCGTGAGGGAATCACGGCAGTTATCTCGATGCGAGTACCCCATCCACAATTTGAAGGCCAGACAAAAACCAAACTCGGTAACAGCGATGTAGAAGGCATCGTCAATTCCTCGTTGGGAGAATTTCTCACAAACTATCTTGAGGAAAATCCAAAGAACGCCAAGATTTTGGTTTGCAAGGGTATTCTTGCAGCCGAAGCAAGGGCCGCGGCTCGTAAAGCAAAAGATCTGCTGCGGGAAAGAAAAGGTGCTCTTTCGGGCGGGGGCCTGCCTGGAAAGTTGCGTGATTGCAGCAGTCGGGAAGTGGATCGCTGTGAACTCTATCTAGTGGAAGGAGATTCGGCTGGAGGGAGTGCCGAGGGGGGTCGGTTACGAGAATATCAGGCGATTTTGCCGCTGCGGGGAAAGATCATTAACGCCTACAAATCTCGCGATGACAAGGTGCTGGCTAATGAGGAAGTCCGCAGCATGATCTCGGCCATCGGCATCGGGATTGGCGAAGACCAGGATATCTCTAAGCGGCGTTACGACAAAATTGTCATCATGACGGATGCCGACGTGGACGGCTCGCACATCCGCACCCTGTTGCTTACGTTTTTTTATAGGCAAATGTACGATTTGGTTCGCGACGGAAAAGTCTATGTTGCACAACCCCCACTATTTCGTGTCCGCCAAAATAAAAAAACCTATTACGTCCAAACCGAAGAGCAGATGAAGTTGCGCCTTTTAGAGTCGGGCCTTAAAAACGCGACCTTTGATCCACGGGATGGCCGGATCATCAAGGGCCCCGAAATGCAAAAACTGTGCCGCACCCTTGCCGCCTTGGAGGAACCGTTGGCGGCACTCGAGCGGCGAGGCATCAGTCTGCGGGCCCATGCCATGCGTCAGGACCCCAATAGCGGAAAATTGCCGGTCTTTCATATCTTTCTGGGTCAGGAGGAACACTGGTTTGTCGCCCGAAGCGAATTGAATGAATTTGTGGAGCAGCAGGAGAAACTCGCTGGTGGAGAATTACAGGTGGCAGAAGAATCGACACAGAACAACGGAAATCTAGGAGCACGCCGGCTACATATCGTGGAATTAAATGAAATTCGTACAATCAACTCTTTACTGGGTGACTTGCGAGAAATGAACTTTAAAATCGATGCCCTTCTGGCGCAGGAGCGAACCGGTTCACAGGAATCGCGGTACGTATTGCGCCGCGGGGAGATCGAAATTGGCATCGAAGAGCTCCGTTCATTGGTCTCGGCGATTAAGGCGGCTGGCGAGAAAGGATTGCAGATAACCCGCTTCAAAGGGTTGGGAGAAATGAATGCAGAGGAGCTGCGCGAGACAACACTCGATCCGGCCAACCGCACACTGGTTCAAATCCGAATGGAAGATATTGGTCAGGCGGACGAACTCTTTCGGATCCTGATGGGTGACAAGGTGGAGCCACGGCGCGAGTTTATTGAAAAATATGCACTCGATGTCAACAATCTCGATGTATAGAAGCAGCGGCGAAGTAGATAAGCCCCGAGAAATAATATGCAGAGTCGATATAGACAGATCTCAGTAACCACCTTGATTGCACTGGGGTCATTTATCCTTTCGCAACAAGGGATGGCCGAAAAGTGGCGGGCTGCGGAAGGCCCCTTGAAGACTCGCTGGGCCGCAGAAGTTTCTCCCCAAAATGTACACGGGAAATATCCCCGCCCCCAAATGGTTCGAAAGAGCTGGAAGTCACTCAACGGACTTTGGGATTATGCGATACGCCCCAAAGAAGAAGATGGCGAACCAAAAAAATGGGATGGCAAGATTCTTGTGCCATTTGCTGCCGAGTCGGCACTCTCGGGCGTGATGAAGCGCGTGGGGGAGAATAATCGTCTCTGGTATCGCCGCAGTTTTAAGGTCCCAGAAAACTGGCAGGGCGAGCGACTGTTGTTGCACTTCGATGCAGTCGACTGGCAATGCAAAGTTTTTTTCAATGGAGAGGAGCTCGGATCCCATCAAGGTGGTTATTCACGTTTTTCGTTCGACGTCACCGATGCGCTGCATAAATCGGGTACGCAAGAACTGGTAGTCAGCGTTTGGGATCCAACCGATACCCACTGGCAGCCCCATGGCAAACAGGTGAATGATCCAAAGGGGATCATGTACACACCAGTAACCGGCATCTGGCAATCGGTCTGGATGGAGCCGGTCAAAACCGCACACATTCAGTCACTACGAATCGTGCCAGACGTGGATCAGCACAGGGTGCAAGTGACCGCGCTCACCCAGCTTCCCAAAGGGAAAGCAGGGCCTGCCCCACCTTACAGGGTAACGCTGACCGCCAAGGGAAATGGCACTACGGTTTCCGCCACCGGACGACCCAACCAAGAAATCGAGTTACCTCTTAAAGACGCGCAGGGATCATCCGCCACACGTCTTTGGTCGCCGGACGATCCCTTTCTTTATGATCTGACTGTGACACTGCAATCAGAAGAAGGGGACCAGCCTGTCGAGGATGAGGTGGAGAGCTATTTTGGCATGCGTAAAGTGGCATTAGGCAAAGGTCCGGACGGCACCACGCGAATTTTTCTCAACGGCGAACCGACCTTTATGTTTGGGCCACTGGATCAAGGCTGGTGGCCCGATGGTCTTTATACGGCGCCCACCGACGAGGCGCTGCGATATGATATCGAAATGACACGCAAACTGGGCTACAACATGTGTCGCAAGCACGTCAAAGTAGAACCAGACCGCTGGTATTATTGGTGTGACCAATTGGGGTTGCTTGTCTGGCAGGATATGCCAAATGGTGATCGTGCGATCCACCCCGCAGGAGGAGAGATCACCCGCACATCAGAGAGTGCGCAAGATTTTCGTCAGGAACTGGCGGAAATGGTTGATCAACTGCAACCCCACCCTGCAATCGTGTTTTGGATTCCCTTCAACGAAGGTTGGGGCCAATTTCAGACCAAGCATATTGTCGGTTGGCTTAAAGAGCACGATCCTACACGGTTAGTGATCGGAGCGAGTGGTTGGAACGATGTTCCGGGCGTGGGAGATGCGCACGACCTTCACATCTATCCTGGCCCCGGTTCGCCGGAACCGGAGTCTGGACGCGCTGCCGTGTTGGGCGAGTATGGGGGTCTCGGACTGCCGATACCCGGCCACCTCTGGCAGGAGGATCGCAACTGGGGTTATCGGACCTTCAAAAACCAACAGCAGTTGAACAACTGCTATTTGAAGCTGATTGAAAAACTCAAACCGTTCCTAGCCCTGCCAGGTCTTTCGTCTGCCGTGTATACCCAGACGACTGATGTCGAGTTTGAGGTCAATGGACTGATGACCTACGACCGAGAGGTCGTGAAATTGTGATCGCCCGAGGTGGTGGCTGCAAATCGTTCCGTCTATAAAAAGCCCGCGCGCTCGAGAATGC
>JAUWIQ010000100.1 GCA_030605285.1 Planctomycetota bacterium | reverse complement strand
GGCAGCAAGCATGTCTGAATTGGGATGCCCGTCTCGGCTGTAGACGAATCCGTCGATTTTCCCCGCCAGTAAGTCGGATGCCTGCTGTGGCGAATCGCAACAATAAACCGTGGCCGGATAGATCGGCGGTGCGAGCGAACGTAAACCGGGTTCGCCTTGGATTTGTTGGGCTTTGCGGGGATTGCCCTCGGTCATGCGCTGAGTCCTTGGTTCTACTGTGTTCGTGGATGGACGGACTTCGTGGAGCGAATCGTGTTTCAGCCCGACGGGCGTAAGATGCTCTCGGAAAGATTTCCCTCTTGGTCAAACGGAAGCGGGTTTAGATTGTCATCGATTGTAATGCCAGCCTGACTTTGCAGGTCACCAAAGCAGGCCTCGGAACAGGCAATGTATTCAAGTTCCTTGGTATTTTTGATCCAGACCAACCGCGCATCGACCGGTTCCTTGAGACCAATCGTTTTGAGTGCCGCGTCGAGCATCTCTTGGTCTGTTGGGAAGTCGATCGGCATCATGGCTGCGGCGGCGTGCATTGCGGTGAGGCCATTGATGCGGGTCACTTTCCAATTGGTTTCAGCGACTGCGCGTGCTGTGCAGAATTCCGCCAAACCAATGCCGTTTGCGTTTCCCCCCACGACGCTGCGGACCGCAATGGTTCGGATTGCTGGCGTTTCGCCTGCCACCGCTGCATGGTCGTTCTGCTTACGACCGATAATATTCGTGTCCATTCCGGTTCCACTGATCGACTTGCCAATTTCATCAATCAAGAGGACATCGATTTGATCGAGAGGCAGGCTCGCCATCAAAGACCGAGATTCAACGAGCAACTCCCGCTGCCGTCTGTCAAAATCTTCGCTTGCCACAGCGGCTATTTTTGCGGTTGCCCCGAAGGAATTCTCCACGATTGCCAAGCCAGCCACGATCGGCACTTTTTTGAGAATGATGGGGCAGGCTGTCTGCACAATGTGATCGAAATCCAACTCAACGCTGGCCCGATGGTAAGTTTTGGCGCCCTCATGTTTTCCTAATCCGTTGAGCAGCATTTTCATCAGGCCGCTTTGATAGACTCCATCGAACCCGGTGTGGAGTTTGACCCGCCCACAGACGAGCAGATGGTCCGCCTCGCTGGCGATGCGGTCAAAATGGATGGGCACACCATCCTCCGTGTTGCCTAAGATCACGGTTTCCATACTGGCACGAATCGGGCAGCCGAGTCGATCTTCGCTCAAGCCCAGCGCAGCGAGTACCTTCAGTTGTCCCGGTACCGTTCCCCCTCCATGGCTACCCATCGCCGGTACGATAAAAGGTTCAGCGCCGAGCTCTTTGAGAAAGTCGACCACCGTCCTGAGAATCATCTCGATGTTGTCGATACCACGGCTGCCTGCGGTGAGGGCGACGCTTTGTCCCGAGCGCACCTGAGCACCGAGATCCAACGTGGTAAGTTCATCACGAACTGCCTTGGCAACGTCATCGATCTTGGTGCGATCGAATGCCTGGTGAACGGTTGCAATTTTTGGATAGATCAACATCGGAAAAAACTTAAAAGAGCAGTCTGTCAGGATCCCTTTGATCTTAGCTGAGCGGTAGGATTGCGTCGATTGGCAGTCTCAAAACGGGGACCGCTGCCATCAATAGTCCAAGGCTTCGAAAATTTTGGGAAGCATATGAGTGGAGAGCAACCAGAAAAAAAGCCAGAAAATCAAAATCGTTTCCAGGGTGACTAGTACGGTCCAGACGATCTTTGCCAACAGAGAAAATTGGCGGCTTCGCCAAAGGAGGGGAAAACCGAGAAATAGGGCAGCGAAAACCATCGTACAGATGATGAGTGTTGAATTTTCATCCCAGGGAATCGGGATTTGCGATTTATGGGCCTCCCCATTTCCACATGCCGGGCAGGAGTCGTTATCAACGGAAAGCACGGTGTCACAGTGGGGGCAAACGCGATTAGCTGGAATAGGTTTGTCCATGATCCATTTGACGTTGAATTATGCAAACTGCTTGAGCAATTTCTGCAGTCGCGTGCGGTAACTGAAATGTTCCACTTCCAATAGGTGCCGCCGGGATTTCACGTAGTGGATGCCCGCTGAGAGATTCGGCCTTTCCGCTTGTTTCATTTGTTTGAAGCGCGCCGCCTGAACAAGATTCTCTTCTTGCAATCGAATGACTCGGGCAATCAACTGCGACTGATAATCGACCAATCCCCATTGGCCACTGTCGGGCTGAATCAGCCCGACAACAAACAACTGATCATTCTTGGGATGGAAAATATTGAGGTACAGATCTGGGCAGCCTTGGTTCCAGTTCAAATGTTTGTTGTCGATAAAAGGGAAGCTGATCTTGAAGCCGGTCGCATAAAGGATCAGATCCACGGTTTCCTTCGTGCCGTCCGCAAAACGGACCGAGTCGCCGCAAAGTTCGACAATATCGTCCTTCGGCTTGATCTGACCGTGCCCCAGGCAATAGTACAGTTGGGAGTTAATGATTGGATGGGTCTCAAAAAGTTTATGGTCTGGTTTGGGCAGGCCAACTCGCCAAGGGGGTCCCAACGTGATGCGAATCGCAAGACGAGCGATGCCGCGTCGCAACCAGAGCGGTAGATGCCAACGGAGCAGTCGTTCGCCACAGAGATCGATCGGTTTCCCATGCAGAAATTTGGGCAAATAATGGTATCCGCGTCGCGTACTGTGGAATGTTGCTTTGGCATGATGGGCCGATTCGACAGCTAGATCGCAACCCGAATTGCCCGCACCGACGACCAGAACGCGGCGGCCCTCGAGCAATTTCGGTGCCTTGTACTCCGACGAGTGCAGAATTTCGCCGCTGAAATTTCCAGGGATCTCCGGCCAGTTCGGATCCCAATTGTGGCCGTTTGCGATGACCACGCCGCGATAGTTTCGCAATTCGCCCCCCAGGAGCTTGACTTGGTAATAATCTTCCTCGGGAATGATTTCCTCCACCGCCGTGTTGAATTCGATGTGCTTGTAGAGGCCAAAATGGCTGGCATAGTGGCGGAGATAGTCCTCAGCCTGCTCTTGGCAGGGATATTCAGGGTACTCCTCTGGCATCGGAAAATCGGTGTATTCGGTGAGCCGCTTTGATGAAACCAGCTTTACCGATCGATAGACGCTGCTATGGGGGCGGTTGTAATACCAGTTACCTCCCACGTCGTCTTCGCGCTCGATTACATCAAAAGGAATTTTTGCCGCAAGGAAATTTTTGGCGACCGCCAGACCGGAAGCACCAGCACCAAGAATACAATAACGGTCAGAATGCGTGGTGGGGATCACAGCGCGTCACGATTTCTGTCAGAGCAGAGTAAAAAAAGGAAAAATCTGGCGATCGGCACCGCAGGAGAGACCGCTAGTTGAATCCCAAAGCCCGGAATAAATTTGCTTGTCCAGTCTACCTTTTGGACGGGAAGTGGCCAAGCGTACGGGCAACGCACATCCAGACTCGCGCAATCACAATGCAGCGGAGGGTTTCAATAACGAATTGAAACAGGGAAATTCATCGTCTACTGCAATTTGTCACGACGATCGACCCGCGTCATAATCTGGCGATTCGGACCCCCTTCGAGGATGCTGAATTCCGCCCAGATGGGAAAGTGGTCAGATACGGCGAGGGCCTGTGCTGTGGTGAGATTAAAAATTCGGACAAGAGCCACGACACCACTTTTTCCGTTGAATTCACGTGTTTTCTGCTCGTGGAAGAGAAAATTGTCGTAGCATTCCGTGCGGCTCGCGTTGGTAGTCTGATCCTCAATTGCTGCGGTGATTCCTGAAATACGTCCGAGTCCGAACAGCTTTTTTTCATTGGTATTGAAATCACCCAAGAGGATCACATCATCCTCATGATCTTCGTCTGCCAGGACAACGCGATAAACATCGCTCAGGGTGTTCATTTCTTCAGGCACGTCATCCGGGTCGACATGAACATTGATGAGTTTGAATGTAAAGGCAGTTGACGGATTGTTGCTCCGTGCCCGGAAGAGGGCCACCAGCGGTTCCCGGTGCATGCGATCATGGGGATCCGCAACGGTGTACGTTGCTCGCCGGTCAATCTCGATAGTTCGTGAGTCAAACAGGAACGCGTATTGCTCTTTGCTGTTGGTGCGGCCCAATCGTGGTCCCAGTTCATATTCATACCGGGAACCATTGCTGTTGATCAGTGAAACAAAATAGGGTATCAGCGTCTGATCTTTGGAGCGGATTTCTTGAATTGCGACGATGTCAAATTCGCGCATAATACGCGTAAGTACATCGAGGATGCTGGTGTCACCGGCTTTGGCCGCTCCGAAGGACTCAATATTGAATGACGCGATTCGGATCGTTTGAGGAGTTTTCGCTCCGAAAAGAGATTTCTCAGGAATTCCCGACCCGTTGATCGCTGCTTGATGGTTGGTATTTCCACCAAGGTTGAATTGGAACGGTAGCGATTCCGTGTAACTGCGCAGTAAATAGCCGCCGGTTCCGGCAGCCAGCAACAGCAACAACGAAATCAGCTTGTTCACAGCTGCGGCTCCATTGCCAGCTTTGAATTTTGAAGAAGCTTTTTGAATGTGTGGAGAATAGCGACCCCATGCGGACCACTCCAGGTCAATTTGGCTCCAGGGAGAATAGCCAGCTGGGTGCTAGCTGAAGGAATGCCTGCGAGCGATATGCAAAGTCACCGGCGCATTTCGGCCAACAGATGTCCGATTTCCGGAAGGATCAACTTCTGCATGGCCAGGCGTACTGCTGCGGGAGAACCCGGCATGGTCAGCAGTAGCGTTTCGTTGACGACGCCCCCGAGGGCGCGGCTGAGCATTGCAGCCGGGCCGATTTCGTGAAAGCTAAGATAGCGAAATAACTCCCCGTACCCAGGCAGCAGTCGAGTGAACAAGCCTGAAATAGTTTCGTAGGTTTGATCACGACGACTAATACCCGTTCCTCCCGTTACAAGGATGGCGTCTACCTCCTGCTGCTTGACGAGTTGCATTATTTGCTCGGCGAGCAGACGGGGTTCGTCCGGGATGATTTGTCGGTTGCTGATTGTATGGCCGGCTGCAATCGCCAAATCAATAATTGTCGCACCCCCGGTATCTGTTTCCATGGTGCGACTATCGCTTACGGTAAGGACCGCTAACGAGACTGATCGAGGGGCGTTGTCGCGGTGCTCTGAGGCGGGATCACTCATGGTTGTCAGTCTTTGGATACCTTTTTTGAAACCGGGGCAGCGACGCGGAATGTTATCCTACAGAAGCGGAGCAAAAAATCGAGTTTTTCTGTTAAAACAGCTGATTAAAACGTATACTAGAGAAGCGGCTAGAGTATGACATTTTCAGGCAAATCAACAAGTTGCCGGGTCGGAAGTTCTGGATCATTTGCGAGCAGACGGATGTTATCAAAATCCAAGCAACTCGGCTGGGGCATGACCCTGGTTGTGGGTAGTCTCTGGGGATTTTGCGCGGTATCGGCGGTTGCGCGAGCCGAAATCTTCAAGCTCACCACGGGGGGCGAAGTCTCTGGAGAACTTGTCAATCGGGAGGAATCTCCACGACTCCATTACGTCATCCGTCCCTATGCAGGGGGAGAAATCACGCTCGCCGCATCCCAAGTGACGCGCGTTGTTCCCCAGCGGCCCGTCGATGTGGAATATCAACGTCAGCGTCTCAAATACGGCGATTCGGTGCAGGACCATTGGGAACTGGCGGAGTGGTGTCGCGGCAAGAGACTGAAAAAACAGAATCATTTTCATCTGGAGCAGATCCTCCTACTCGACAGTGATCACGAGGAAGCGCGGCGATTGCTCGGTTACAAGTTGGTTGATGGCAAATGGATAACCCGCGAAGAACAGATGAAGTCTCGCGGATATGTTAAATACAACGGTAGTTGGGTGTTGCCACAAGAGGCTCAAGTCCGCGAGAAACAGAAAAAAGAAAAACAGTTGGAGAAGGAGTGGTACGAGAAGATAAAGCGCTACCATTATTGGCTCTCAGGCGCCAAACGTGCCCGCGCCAAGGAGCACCTCTTGGACATTACGGATCCGCGAGCGACGAATGCGCTGGCACGAGGTTTTGAAAAGTCGAAGTTACGGCAAGATCGGGAAATCTATGCGCGGGCACTCGCCAATGTAGCCACGCCTCAGGCATTTGGAGTTCTAGTCAAATCGACCCTCGAGAATCCCGACTCGGACTTCCGCGACCACTGCCTCGAACTGCTGGAGCGGCATAAACCCCGCTCGGCGGTGGTCTCCTATGTGAAGGCACTGCAGCATAAAGACAATCAGCGCGTCAACCGGGCGGCTGTTGGTTTGGCATTTCTTGGGAATAAATCGGTTATTGATCCGCTGGTTGATGCACTGATTACGACCCACAAACAAAAAATCGGTGGCGAGAATCCGGGTGCGATCTCGACAAGTTTCGGCGGAGTTGCAGGCACTCAGAGTAGCGGATTTTCCAGCGGTGGCGGTCCTAAGATTGTGATTCGAACGTGTCGCAATGAACAAGTCCTCAAGGCACTCTGCGAGTTGACCGGTAAAGATTTTGATTACGATCAAGCTGCCTGGAGAGCCTGGAACGCCATTCAGAAGCCCCCGCCACCCAAGATTAATTCGCGTCGTGACGATTGACGGCCGCCGGGGCCGGTTCCGCTCCTGCGGACAATGGGTGGCCTGCCGATCTTGTCAAGAAAGCGGGGCACAGGCAAGGACGCATGGTCGGCACGGTGGCGCACTCTTTTTTTCAATCCAAAGACTCTGCGTATGGACTGCTCTACTTGGGCGCGGGAAACTAAAATCGGTATGCCCGAATCGATTGTGGGTCACCGAATGAGGAATCGCTGCGATTCTTTTAATCGCATTTCTTTTCAGAGAGCAGATGCCTGTAGATAACGTATCATCGGTGGCCAACGCGAGGCCTGGGACGCGCATTTTGGCAAGCGTGTTGATTGCCCTCTATTTGGCGATCCAACTCGTGCTCCCTTTGCGCTATTATTCCGGCGAATCGCAGGCCGATCCGCG
>JAUWIQ010000156.1 GCA_030605285.1 Planctomycetota bacterium | reverse complement strand
GCATATCGAGCAAGACAACGTGAACTTCCTTATGGCGCACGATCTCAACCGCCTCAATACCGTCCTCAGCCTCAATCATCCGATATCCCGCAGGCCGAAGACCCTCGAGAACCGTATCGCGAAAACGCTGATCGTTATCGGTGATCAGAATAGAGGGTGATTCGGCGAGCACCGTGTTTACCTGCAGTCGAAGTAATGTTTCATGGTTTCTGTAATACTCGGTGTCTTCCAAATACGCAACTGGAATACCAATGGCGATGGTCGTTGGTGCGCTGGACTCTAAGGCGTCGCTAAAGGCTCCTGGATTAAAAACTTAGCCTGAAATCGCAATGGGTAGAGAAGTCCTTCTGGACCACTGCTTCCCTGCAGCGTTGGCAGTTGGCAGACGAGGAAGCTGCCGAATTGGCAGGAAGCGGACCACAAAATCAGACGGATTGAAGGTCTTATTGCTTGACGAATTCGTGGACACTGCCATCCGTAGCCTCCTCGATCGTATCGCTCCAAACGACATGCTTGTCGGCGTCCAGGACCTCTACAATCGCGCCCCCAAGGCGCACTCCACAGCAGTCGGATCGAGTCCAGATCTTCACGCGTCCGATATCGGCCGGTTTTCCGAGGTCCAGCATCCACCAGGGATAATCTTCTGATTCTGTGTGGGTCACACTGTTTTCACCAAACGCCTGCGCGGAATTGCCATCAATCGCACGTTTCGCCTCAGCGTCATAGGCTACCGACGATTGCGCTGCGGTACCCTCGGTGTGCAACTTTTTACCGGAGCCAGTTTCAATCACCTCAACCTCGGCAAGTGTCAATATCTGTCCCTCTCCGGCAAGGCGAATTCGCACATGTTGTCCCTCAGCTGGTGTTTGTTCCGGTGCCGCCGCATCGTTAGCGGGGGTGGGATTTTCGACGGGCTCAACAAGGACCGGTTTTAATTCCGCACCGAGATTGATTACCAAGTCCGGAAGCGACTCTTTGAGTTTGTTGGCGCCGTCTTCGGTGACACCCGATTTCCAGAGATAGAGTCGTTTAAGATTTTTGAGGTTACTGAGTTGTCCAATACCCGCATCGGTGACGTTCGTTCCGTAAAGATTCAAATACTCGAGGTTTGAAAGTCCGCTGAGATGAGCCAAACCAAGATCCGTAATACCCGTACGCTCGAGATGCAGTTTTTTAAGCTCCTTCAAGCCTTTGAGATGCTGAAGACCCCCATCGGAGATTGCAGTGTCTTTCAGATTCAACCAGATGACATTCTCAAGTTCAGCGACGTGGGCGAGGCCCTCATCGGTGAGACTTTTTCCAGAGAGATGGAAGTCAACATCCTTGGTATCTTCATTTGCAGCAATCTTACGGACGGCACCACCGATCTTCTCAATCTTGCCAACCGCATCTTGTTCATCTGAAAACGCTGCGGTTGAGATCACGGTGAACAACACGATTCCGGAAAGTAATAGGCGGCTCATCTCGAAAAATCCTCCTGCTGGTGCTTCTCGTAAGGGGATAACCTGGCCCCCCTTCATTCTAGCATTTCTCGTCTTGCGTGGCAGAACGTCAAGCCACTCTTAGCAATTGTCGTAAAAGGTACCGCCCGTACGGGCCATGTCAAGCAGTCGGTCTGTTGGTTCGTAGCGGCAACCAAGCGATTGGTAGGGTTTGAGCTTTTCGAGAACTGTTTTCGCTCCCAGCGTATCTGCCCAAAACAGGAGCCCTCCCCGAAAGGGTGGAAAACCGATACCTAAAATAAGTCCTAGATCGACATTCCGGGCATCTTCCACAACGCCCGCATCGAGTGCGCGGGTTGCTTCCAAGAGCATGGGAAGTAGCAGTCGATCCGTCATTTCTTCTTCTGCGATCTCGCGATCCTGTTTGCGACACGCCGCGACAAATGGCTGCAGGCCTTCATCGGCTTGCGGCTTTCGCTTTTTGTTGTCGTAGCTGTAGAATCCGCGCCCCGATTTCTGGCCGAGGCGGCCTGCGGCAACAAGATCAGCAAGTAACGGTGAGGCAATGACACGATCGGGAAATGCCTTGAGCATCGTCTCGCCTGCGTGGGCAGCCACGTCCAAGCCGACGACATCGTAGAGATGGAGAGGCCCCATCGGCATCCCAAAGCGAGTTGCCGCGCGATCGATTGATTTTGGAGAGGCTCCCTCCAGTAATAATTCGACCGCCTCGCTCATGTAAGGCAACAAAAGACGGTTGACGAGAAACCCTGGCCCGTCCTGAACCACGATGGGCGACTTCTTGATGTGTTTGGCATAGGCTACGGCGGTGGCGACCGCTAAGTCGCTCGTTGCGCTGCCGCGAATGATTTCAACCAACGGCATCTTGCGCACCGGGTTGAAAAAATGGATGCCCAAAAATCGGTCGGGATGCGCCAAATTCGCAGCCAGATCACTGATCGGTAAGGTCGAGGTGTTGGTCGCCAGGATTGCCTCTTCGGCAAGCTGCGCCTCCAGGCGTGCGTAGACCTCTTGTTTTACATCAGCGCGCTCGACGACAGCCTCGATGACCAGATCGCATTCTGCCAATTCTATATCCTGCGTGGCGGTGGTCAGCAACGAGGCAAAATGGACTGCCCGCTTCACATCAGGCCCTTTTAATTCGCGACTGTAGGAGACCTCCTCCAGGATGCCTTGGACCCCGTCTCGCAACGCATCTTCGCAGGTATCGGAAATCACCGCAGGCAGTTCTCGTTTCACGTTTGCCGCAGCGATTCCTTGTCCCATAATTCCCGCCCCGCTCACGCCTACCGAACGGATTTTTCCGACCGGAACCTCTGCAGTCGCCTGCCCGGTTTCCTTTTTGTTGCGGTCTGTGAGGAAAAAGACATTGAGCAAGGCTCGGTTGACCGGAGAGCCGAAGAGTTCCGCCATTTGCTCCGATTCCATCTCCCCCGCCGCCTCGGCATCGGTGGTGGCCCCTCCCAAGAGTACCTCTAGGGCGGCCAAGGGCGCCGGGTAGTGCCCTTTCGTCTTTTGTTGGATGAAGCCCGAGGCGGTTACGCCCAGAAAGCCAAGTTCTGTTTCACTCATCTCGATCGGCTGTGACCAGCGAATGCGATCTTCCCGATAACTTCCCGATTGTTGTTCCGCGCGGATTAAGCGAATTGCCGCATCGCAAAGCTCGTCTGCCGCAACGGTCTGAGTCGCCAATCCCATCTCGACGGCGGCGGTCGCGCCGATGGAATCCCCGCTGGTGATTAACTCGACGGCATTGTAGAGGCCCACGATTCTTGGCGTGCGAACCGTGCCTCCCCAGCCCGGAAACAGTCCAAGTTTGACTTCGGGAAAACCAAATTGTGTGCCCGCTGAATTGGAAAGAATTCGTCGATCGCACCAGATTGCCAGTTCTGCGCCACCCCCTACGCAAATACCGTCAATGGCCGCGACCGTTACTGCCGGTAGCGCCGCAAGCCGTGCGAACAGGGTGCGACCCCTTCGGCACAGGGCGACGATTTGGTCGCGATCGACATCGAGTGATTGGACAAACTCGCGGAGGTCGGCGCCAGCAATGAAAGTGCCCGGCTTTCCACTACGGATTACGAGGCCGGCCAGACCCGCTTCTGATTCCAACGTGTCGAGGTGTTTTTCCAGTTCGTTCAGCACAGGACTCGAGAGGATATTGGCGCTCTTGTTCGGCATATCGAACGTAAGCTCAGCAAGATCCGCCGTTGGCCATGCGAGTGTGATGGTTGCAGTCATGGAGTCTCTTTCTGGCGAGGCGCGTATTCTACGCCATCCATTTGCTGAAAAAAACGGGCACCCGACAAAACCTTGGGAGGATGGGGCTCCCAGGGGCTGCCATCAAAGTGTGCCGCTCGGGGAACCCTTTCTCCGAGTAGATACTGCGGCCCCCGTCGACCGGCAAGGAGACGCCCGTAATAAAATCATTTTCCAGCAGAAATGCGACAGCATCTGCGACGTTTCGTGGGGTCCCCTCCCGTTTGACGAGGGTCCCCGCGATCTCCGCCTGACGTTCGTCTTCGGGCATATTCTCAGGAAACAGTACCGGTCCGGGTAGGACGGCATTGACCCGCACACACGGATTTCGTCTCGCCAATTCTACGGCAAAAGACCGCGTTAAGGCGGGAATGGCCCCTTTCGAGGGATAGTAGGCAGAATAGTCACCGCAGGGACGCACAATACTCCAATCGCCAATATTGACGATGCTCCCGCCATGGTCCTGGGAGACCATCTGCAGTCCGACCTGTTGGCAACAGAGAAAAGTGGCCAGCGTATTGACATCAAAATGGCTGCGGACATCCTCGGCGGTAACATCTTCCAGGACGCCCGATTTCCAGATGCCTGCCGAGTTGACCAGGGCTTCGATATGCCCGAATCGCTCGATCACAGTTTGCACCAGCTGGTGAACCTCCTGCTCCTCGGCCAGATTGCCGCGGACCGCAATTGCCGTGGTTCCGGATTCCTCCAGTTCGCGGACGGTCTTTTCGGCTTGTTTGAGTGCGTGGTTGGCATGGATGGCCAACTGGTAGCCTCGGGCAGCCAGGACCCGCGCCACGCAATTTCCAATGCGGGGCGCACCGGCACCGGTAACAAGGGCTACTGGTTTTAGCTGCTCGGAGGTTGCCAAGGATTTGCCGTTGTAGGGGAGGTTGTGTTTGCAGTGTGGGCAATCGAGGATTGACCAGCGATGATTGTAAACGACTCAAACCCCGAGTTGCAGAGATGGGAGTCGCCGCGGGCGGGCAGAAAACACGCGCCAAGGGATACAGTGTATGGTTTTGTACCCGCAAGCGGGAGTCCTTCAGTTCGCAGGGGGACGCTGTTTTTCCCGCTTTACCGCGGTTTTTCCGCCCGCGACGAGCAACCGAGGATCTCTGTGGCCGCCCGGCAGATGCTGCGAAACCCGCAGCCGAAGGGGAGCAATTGGGCATCCGCCGCAAGCTTTCCCCAGGATGACAGAAGTCTCGCAGCTGGGGGAGGTAGGATGCCGTCATCCGAAGGACTGGTTGTCAGGTGTTCTGTTCGGCGTCACAATGCAGTCCCTTTAGAGATTTCTCTGCAGCGGATAAGGGGCCCCTGCGGCTTGCGGTGTGACTTTAGAAAACAAACGGGGAGGGGATCGGCGGATGGCCCGAATGACGGTTCCAGCATTCACTGCGATGAAATCGGCGGGTGAGAAAATCACCATGCTTACGGCCTACGATTACACGATGGCCCGCTTGTTGGATGCCTGCGGAGTCGATGGACTTCTCGTTGGCGACAGTCTCGGGATGGTGGTCCAGGGTCATGAGAATACACTGTCTGTAACGCTCGACGAGATGATTTACCATGCAGAGATGGTAGGGCGTGCTGCCGAGCATGCCCTGGTGGTGGTCGATATGCCCTTCCCGACACATCTCTTGGGCCCTTATCAAGCGATTGAAAATGCAAGTCACTTTCTCAAGCGAGCTGCTTGTCAGGCGGTCAAAATAGAAATGGGTGCGGAGGATGCCGAGGTCATTGGCGCGCTGACACGAGCGGGGATTCCCGTGATGGCCCACTGTGGCTTGCGGCCCCAGAACTTGCACTGCATGGGTGGATATAAAATCCAACGCGAAGG
>JAUWIQ010000250.1 GCA_030605285.1 Planctomycetota bacterium | reverse complement strand
GAGTGATTGGGATTGCACCCCCCCAACCGCACAGAGAACGAGTATCGCCCCATCGAGTACCCGGAGGCTACGCTCAACTTCCACAGTAAAATCGACGTGCCCCGGTGTATCAATCAAGTTGATCTGATGCCCTTTCCACTCCACCTGCGTGGCGGCACTGGTGATCGTAATCCCGCGCTCTTTTTCAAGATCCATGTGATCCATGGTCGCACCATCTCCTTCGCCATGGACTTCCTGCATGCGGTGGATGCGACCGGAGTAAAAGAGAATCCGTTCGCTGAGCGTGGTCTTGCCGGAGTCGATGTGCGCCGAAATTCCAATGTTGCGAAGTTTCGTAGCGTCCATGGGTAGGTTACTGCTGTTTGGGTTTATCAGAGGTTGAGCGTACAAGGTGTTCTCTGTTCGTTGCGGGACACCATTTTGAATCGTTAACCGGCCGAGATCTCATGATTACCTTGGGCCCATGCTGGGCCTTTCCTGGCGGTCCAGTGCAGGGAGCCAGGCGATCTGGGGATTTTACATAAGCTAGCGATCGGCGTCCCGAGGCCAACTTGGGTTCCCTACCTAAGTGGGGCCGGAAGGTGGAACATTGCAACCATGCTAAATCCTATTCGACCGGACTGCTAGAGCGAATCAAGTAATTCACGGAAACGAAAGGCCCAAAGGCTTTTACGGCCAGTCGCTGCTGCCGGTTTGGAAATGTGGTGCGGCCCCGACCTGGCCAAGCGGTCCGTTGAGCGGCGGTTGAGACGTGCCGCGATCGTAATTTATTATCTCCTTTCAAGTTAAGAAAATTTTGTCCCGCCAACAGGCGGTTGTTCGCTGCCGCCCGACGGTGGGCGATCCTGGGCTTCCCGCTGCGGTTTTGCAGCCAGTTAAGAAAATAATTCCACTTTTCCCTGGCAGGCCTTTACGAGAAAAACCCCCAAGTTGCTGGCCATATGTGCTGCGATGCAGGGGATCAACGAGCGGTAGCGGTTCTTCGGAAGGAGTCGAACCAGATAAAACCAAAGCGAATTCATAAACAGGATGAGGGTGGCAAAAATCGGCTGGATGTTGAGCTCACCACTCTCTTTCCAGAGATTCAAGCCGAGATACTTCCAAAAAAGCCAGGGAGGCTGATTTTCAGGGACTTGGTAAGACCAAATGTAGGGGTGGATGACCGCAAAGAGAAGCGAAATCAGCAGGATGCTTCCCCAGAGCTGCCACTTGCCATGGCGATCGAAGAAGAGGAACCCGCGAAAGATGAGTTCCTCGATGAATGCGGCCGCCAGGGTATAGATGCCCAGCAGTACCGACATGGTCGTTTGGTCTTCCACGACAACGAGGCGGTATTCACCGGCGACTTCGGCAGTGAGGATTACCAGCGCGCCGAGAACGGCCAACGCAACTGGAGGCCATCCAACCGGTGTCGCACCGGGCAACCCGGGAAGGGTGTCCGCAGCGATTCCAGAGGGCTGCGGGGAATGGTCTTGAGGGTCGGCCGACCGGGTTCGGATCGCTTTGGCATTTGCGCGGTAATCCCCGAGCCAGATCCAAAAAAAATAGCCGGCGACTGCCAGACCGCCAAGATAGAGGAAAGAGTCACTCATGCGGAATGTCGGTTACTGGACCTGCTTTGGATTTTCTGGCCGGCTGGCGATTCTTTCTTCCCGATGAGGCAACTTGCGCGCATACTGCTCGAGTCGCTGTTTGAGGTGATTCAATTCGCGATTCGTAGCCTTCCCTTCCGCCAGCTTGATTGCAAGTTGCTGCTGTTCCACCGCCAAACCAAATTCCTCGGCGTTTGCATGGGCAGCGGCCAGCGTGTCCAGGTAGCGGAAATTTTCTTCGCCATGCAGTCGGCTTGCTCTTTGGGCAAACGCAACTGCCCGCTTGACGTCACGATAACGGACATCGGGGCAAGTCGCCATCATCCAGGCGATCCTTTGAAAGGCCTCCGCGAATTGGTTATTGCTGTGAACCGCACTGCGATAGTCGGCGGCAGATTTCTTAAAATCGCCCTGCTCAAGCCAGAGGTCGCCACGCTCTACATAAGACATCGCTGACTGACCATCCACTTCCAGTGCCTTATCGAGGTCGGCGCGTGCCTGAAAATATTTTTTACGAATTCGATAGGCTTTCCCGCGTTCTTGGTAATAGCCAGCATCGTGCGGGTTTAGTGTAATTGCTTGCGAATAATTTTCAATCGCGATATCGGTCTTTCCCAAGCGCATGAAAATCTCGGCCCGATTGAACCAGGCATTCGCGTATTCCGGGTTGATTCGGATGGCTGATGAAAAATCCTGCAGGGCTTCATCGAATCGTTCGCCCATCGCATAGCTGATCCCACGGTTGTGTAGTGCCTTCCAGTGCTTAAAGTTCAGATTGACCGCCAATTCAAACTGGGTAAGTGCAGCGGCTTCTTTTCCCTGCTGGGAAAAACTCTCACCGAGGCGATTGTGCGCCCAGCCCTTGAGCTGGCGGGCATATGCTCGATGCTTGGGGACAATGGCCGTACTCGCGAGGGCCTTGTCGAGGTAATAGATTATTTCCGCGAAGTCCCGGTCGGTCTTCGCATCGCTTGTTTTTTGGGCCGCGATACCGATCAGTTCCTTGGGACTCCGGGATGCAGCGACAGCGGCTGGTCCGGGATTCGGGCTTTGCCCTTCTACGGCGACAGGGAAAGCCATCGGTGGCACACTGACCAACGTAAAGAGGAGCCCTAATCTAATGACGCATCCATTCATCAAAAAGATTCCATGCCGTCCGTGGGCTTCCAAGCCCTTGGGGGGGGCTGCCACAAGGCGAGCCCCTTTAATTACTGTTCTACACAAAAATTGTTATGCGTGTGGCTCAGTCATCCGCATCGGATCGAGTACCTCCCGAAGCTGGTCTTCCGGAAGTACCTGTTGTTCGAGACAAAGCTCCCGGATTGTCTTGCCGGTCTTGAGTGCCTCTTTGGCCAGTGCGGCGGCTTTTTCATAACCGATATAAGGATTGAGGCTGGTCACCATCGAGAGGCTCTTTTCCACCGCCCCTTCACAGACTTCCACGTTGGCTTCCAGGCCGGCCACACAGAAATCGACGAAGGCTTCCGTTCCCTGTGCCAACAGGGCAATGCTTTCGAGCGTGGTATCCGCCATCATGGGCATCATGATATTCAACTGGAATTGCCCGCCTCCACAACCCGCGATGGCAATACCCTGATCGTTGCCCATCACGCGGGCGGCAACCTGCATTATGCTTTCGCACATGACAGGATTGACCTTTCCGGGCATGATGGAGCTGCCCGGCTGTCGGTCGGGTAGGCGGATTTCATGAAAGCCACAGCGGGGTCCCGAGCCGAGCCAGCGAATATTATTTGCCACATTGAATAGGGTGGAAGCAATGGTTCGCAGCAGACCATGGCATTCGACCAGTCCATCGCGCTGTGCATTGGCTTCAAAATGATTTTCAGCCTCCGCCAAATCGATGCCAGTCTCCTGGGAGAGGATCGCTGCCACACGTTGTCCAAATTCCTGGTGTGTGTTGATTCCCGTCCCCACCGCGGTGCCCCCTGCTGGAAGCTCGTGGACAGCACGGATGGCTTGTGATGCTCTGACGATTGAGGCTTTGAGTTGCTGTGCCAACCCGCTGATTTCCTGGCCGAGCCGTAGTGGAGTCCCATCTGCCAGATGCGTCCGGCCAATTTTGATCACCTGATCCCATTGGGCCGCCTTTTCTCGGAGGATCGCTTCAAAACGTGTCAGGGCAGGAATGAGTCGTTCATGAATCTGGGTGGCTACGGCCACGTGAATCGCAGTTGGAAAAATATCATTGGTACTCTGGCCCATGTTGACGTGATCATTGGGATGAATCGATTTGTCAGCTGCAAACCGATCTCCACCTACCAACTCAATAGCTCGGTTACTAATTACCTCGTTGGCGTTCATGTTGCTGCTGGTTCCCGACCCCGTCTGGTAGACATCGATCGGAAATTCGCCGTCGAATTTGCCTTCAGCGACTTCGCGACAGGCCTGAAGAAGCCCCTCAATCTGATTTCTACTGAGAGGTTTTTTAACTTTGCCATCCAGCTTTCCAAGATCCCGATTGGCGACGGCGCAAGCATATTTGACAAGTCCGAGAGCATGAATAGACGGGGGCGGCAGAGCCTCACCTGAGATCGGAAAGTTTTCTACCGCCCGTTGGGTTTGCGCGCCGTAATAGGCCTGGGCAGGCACGCGGACCTCTCCCATCGAGTCGTGTTCAAGTCG
>JAUWIQ010000471.1 GCA_030605285.1 Planctomycetota bacterium | reverse complement strand
TACAGCATCAAGGTCGGTGTCGGCAATATTCTCACGCTCGGCAATTTTTTTGCGCTATTCTCAATTCCGCTCGCGTTACAAATGTTTTTTGCTGGACTGCTTCCGGGACTTGCCCGCCGGTATGTGCTAACCAATCGCCGCGTGATCGTGGAGCGGAAGCAATTATCCTGGTCTGCCAGGTGGGTCGACGAGATGTCGGTCAGTCTCGACAATTTCGACGCGATTGACGTTATCGTGCTGCCCGGACAGGCGTGGTATCCGGCCGGAGATCTCGTCTTCCGTAAGGGCGACGTGGAAACCTTCCGTCTCTTTGGCGTCACCCGGCCCGAAACTTTTCGCCGAACCTGCCTCAAAGCGCACGCCTCATTTGTTGGCGTGCAGGAGCTGGTAGCACAAAGCTGAGCTCTATTGGATTTCAGCCTGGGGAAGCCGCGTAGGAAGTTGGGCGGTACTCGCATCGAGTTGATCGCGACGGGCGAGCGCCGTATTCCAGCGTTGGGCTGGCACGAGTTCCGGGTCCAACACAACGGCCAGTCGGAATTGTTCGGCAGCGTCGGCGCGGTTGCCGTGCGACTGCAACAGATATCCCGCATTGTAGTGGGCAACTGCCGGGGGATGGACCGCCAGAAGTTCCGTGAGTGCTTGTGCGTTTTGCCCTTCCGCGACGAGCAGTTTGGCCAGATTGTTCCGATAGCGAACTTCGTCGGGTTGAAGTTGAGTCGCCCGTCGCATGGCCACCACAGCATCGTTGCCCCGGCCGCACTCGGCATAACAGAGTCCCAAATCATTGTGTACCGCGGCCGATTGGGGATGCGCCTGCTGCGCCCGCTCAAACCAGCCACTGGCCTGCTCCGCATCTCCGGTGGCCACCAACAGACGGGCGTAGCCAAGTTGTGCGGTAAGGGCGTTGGGTGAAAGTTTGAGTGCCTTCTGGTAGTGAACCGCCGCGCCGCCGGTCTCACCACTCCGCTCCAGCATGCGGGCCATTTCGGTATGGAGTGTTGCGTTGGGTGGTTGGGCACCCGATTGCAACGCCGCGCTCGAACTGGAAACTTCGGCTCCCTGATCCAGGGCGCAGCCGACAAGTGGCAAGAGAGTAAACAAAATCCAACTTCGATACAGCATGTTCGAGCGCATCACTTCCACCGTCTTTCGGGTCCATCTGCTGCCGCCTGTGTGGCTCGGAGTGGGGTCACCTCCGGTGGCGCGACCGTGGCCAAAACCACTTCCACACCCGTGTCTTCTTTGGCTAAGCGGGCCACATGCTCCACGGCTGCCAACCGCCGGGCAGTCTGCCGGGAACTTTCAGCCGGTTGCACAAAGAGCACGCGTTGCGTTTCGGGCACCCGCGTGAGGATCCAACGAACGTGTCGGCGTCCGTAGGCATTTAATTTTTCAGTGCCCGATTCAAAGTGCTCACTGCGAATCGTGTTTTGGGCTTGCCAGCCTCTTTCGATCATCAGACGGAACGGATCGCGGACCGCCTGCTGATCCATGAGATTATAGGGATGCGGCCAGCAGTGACTGCGATGATGGCTGCGATAAAAATCGCGCTTGGCAGCGGTCAGCCATCCGGCATCGACCTGCGTGGTGGCAAACACCAACCAAGATCCAATGACTAAAAGCAACCATTTACGCATTGCAGCTTATCCTCAGTGGAAAAAGGGCGATCACTCTGCCACGCCTGCGGTGCCAGCACCGAAAAACAATTCGGGGCAGAAGATCCCATCTCTTTGTATCGGATCGCTGCGGCCTAAACTCCGCGCAGAATCGCAGAAGAAATACACCTAATTTGGTAGCAACCCGGATCGAGAAGCCGTTATTCGACCGTCACACTTTTGGCCAGGTTACGTGGCTTGTCGACATCGCAGTCCCGCAGCACACCAATATGGTAGGCCAGCAGTTGCAGCGGAATGCTCATCACGATCGGCTCTAAAAAATCGTCGACCGGCGGCACTTCGATGATGTCGTCGGTCAACTTGCAGACCTCGGTGTCGCCTTCACTCACAACGGCGATGATCGGCCCGCCCCGCGCTTTGATTTCTTCCATATTCGCCATGACTTTTTCATAGACAAAATCGGGAGGAATCACAAACACGCTTGGGGTGTTCTCATCGACCAGGGCAATCGGGCCGTGTTTCATTTCGGCCGCCGGATAGCCTTCGGCGTGGATGTAGCTGATTTCTTTGAGCTTCAGCGCACCTTCGAGCGCGGTGGGAAAATTGTATTGCCGGCCCAGGTAGAGAAAATTATCACAGTTTTGATACTTTTCAGCGATCCGGCGGACCACCGCATCGCAGTCGAGTGCCTTTTCGACTTGCTCGGGCAGTTGTTTGAGGTGCCGGATGATGGCCCGACCCGCACCGAAACTCAGATGCCGCTGCCGACCGAAAAAGAGGGCCAGCATGGGGAGCACCGTACACTGCGCGGTAAAGGCCTTGGTTGAGGCGACCCCGATTTCTGGTCCGGCGTGCAGATAGATCCCACCTTCGGATTCCTGGGCGATCGTGCTGCCAACCACATTGCAGATGGCCAGCGTGTGGTGTCCCTTGCGATTGCACTCGCGGAGGGCGGCCAGGGTATCGGCCGTCTCTCCGCTTTGCGTGATGGCGAAGACGAGTGTCTTGTCGCCGATCGGTGGATTGCGGTAGCGAAGTTCGCTGGCATATTCTACTTCGACC
>JAUWIQ010000222.1 GCA_030605285.1 Planctomycetota bacterium | reverse complement strand
TAACTTCGATCTTCATGTGCCAGGATTCCGCTCGCAGGCGCTTGCCTGCCTGGCACATCTCCGCGCACCTCAAGCGAGCACGTGCTTGCTGGCAGCACCAGGAATCTCCTCCACAAAGCGGGGTACGGCGTAACCGGGCAAGCGGCTGCGCATCTGCTGGATAATTGAAATCCCTGTTTCCACTGGCACTTCGAAGTGACTTGTCCCGAGCGTGCGGTCCAGTTGATGGAGGTAATAGGGCATCACACGGAGTTCTACCAATTGTTTCGCAAGTGCAATCAGTACCTCTGCGGAATCGTTCACTCCGCGAAGAAGTACCGATTGATTTAGCAGCACGATGCCCGCCTCTGCCAACCGAGTCAGGGATGCCTCCACCAGGCTATCTATCTCTGCAGGATGATTGATATGGACCACGACAACCGGGGTCAGGCGAATCTTGGTGAGCCAAGCCAGCAACGAGTCATTCACACGGGAAGGAATCATGATCGGCAACCGGGTATGAATTCTCAATCGCTTAATATGTTTGATCGATTCAATCGAGTGGACCAACTCCGCCAGACGCTCATCGGTGAGCATCAAGGGATCGCCACCGCTAAGAATTACCTCTTCGAGGGTCGCATCCTCTTGGATCTGCTGGATTGCGGGCTGCCAGTCATCCATCCCGTGGGGCATTTGGTCGTAGGGAAAGTGGCGACGGAAGCAGTATCGACAATGGACAGCGCATGCCCCAGTGGCAACCAACAAGACCCGGGAACCGTACTTTTGCAACAATCCTGGCGCCTTCAAGGCTGCAGCATCTCCCACGGGATCTAAAGAAAAATCTTTTCCCGCCTCGGCCTCTTCGGAAAGCGGTAGCACCTGTCGCAACAGCGGGTCGTCGGGGTTTCCGGGCTGGATTCGCCCCAGGTAGGGCTCGGGAACAAAAACTTCGAAGAGTTGTGCCGCTTGCTTCGCGCCCCGCTGGTACCACTGCGGAAGGCGCAAACGCCGGCAAAGTTCCTCTGGATCACGGATTGCACTGCGAATCGACTGGCACCAATCTCGGTTTGAATCCAATGTGGAATCGGTCACGACAGATCGCGTGGAGGTCGCTAAAATATCCATCTCAATAAGATACTAACCTCTCCGGGAAAAGCGAAGACAGGACAGCATTAGCGTGGCGACATACAGCACCAGCGACTTTCGTAAAGGGCTCAAGGTTCAGATTGACGGCGATCCCTATCTAGTAATCGAGTCCAACTTTCGCAAACCGGGCAAAGGAAATGCGATTTATACGCTGCGGATGAAAAATCTTATCCGCGGCACGATACTGGAACGAAATTATAAAGGGGGAGAATCGCTTGAAGCAGCTGATGTGCAGGAAATTGAAAGCCAGTTTCTTTACCGTCAGAGTGATCATTATGTGTTCATGGATACCACAAACTACGAGCAGTACGAATTGACGGTCGATCAAGTCGGCGATGCTTGGAAATTTCTCAAGGACAGCACACTCTGTCAGATGGTCCTGTTTGAAGGCAACCCAATTACGATCACGCCCCCAAATCATATTGTGCTCAAGGTGGAGTATTGCGAGCCCGGGGCCAAAGGAAATACCGCCACCAACGTCACAAAACCGGTGAAGGTGGAAACGGGGGCCGAGATCCAGTGTCCCGCGTTCGTTGAAATCGGGGAACTCATTCGTGTCGATACCCGCACGGGTGAATACATCGAACGCGTCAAGGAATAAAGGTTTTGCGGCAGCCTGTTTGCGGTACCCATCGACCACGTAGAGTGCCCTAGTGTCTAGGACAAACGATCCGAGCAGTCTCCCGTCTGGGAACCGTTGGCAACCGACAGCGGACTGGTCCATGTTGCGCCTGCGTGCGCGTTTACTGCAGCAGACACGGGAGTTCTTTGCGGAGCGAAGGTTTCTCGAAGTGGAAACACCCCTGCTATCGGCCGACACCGTAGTCGATCGACACTTGGACCCGATTGCGGTCTCGCTCCCCTCGCGTCACCAAACCGATCCCCTCTGGCTACAAACATCTCCAGAGCTGGCGATGAAACGTCTACTCGCCGCCGGGGGGGATTCAATTTACCAAATCACACGAGCATTTCGCGATGGTGAAAAAGGCACGCTGCATAATTGCGAGTTTACGATCGTGGAATGGTACCGCAACGGCGACACGATGGAAGCGGGAATTTCGCTACTCTCGGATTTAAGTGAGTCGCTCTTAAAGACCGAGGCGGCCGACCGTATCAGTTATCGGGAAGCGTTTCTAGAATATGCAGAGATCGATCCCCTAACCGCGGAAAGCCCTCATTTAGCGCAACTGGCTACCGCCGCCGGGTTGGCAATTCCATCCCATTTCGGTGACGACCGAGACGATTGGCTCGATCTATTAATGCTCGATTTGGTTATCCCCCAACTGGGCCGCGAGCGGCCGGTCATTGTCTACGATTATCCTGCCTCTCAGGTCGCCCTGGCGAAAATTCGCAGTGGGAATCCACCGCTCGCCGAACGGTTTGAGCTTTTCTATCAGGGCCTTGAACTGGCAAATGGCTACCATGAATTACTCGACGCAGACGAGCTCCGACGGCGGACCATCGAGGCCAATCGGCAACGGCAGGCGACTGGCAAGCGACCGCTGCCGGTAGAGAATCGCCTGCTCGAGGCGATGCGCGCCGGCCTGCCCCCCTGCACTGGGGTAGCGCTCGGCTTCGACCGCTTGGTGATGCTGGTCGGCGGTGCGTCCAAAATTTCCGAGGTAATAGCATTCTGCGGGGATCGCGCTTGAGCTTACTCGGACGAATCGTTTGTATCCAGCATCGACTCTGCCCGCTGATACGTCTTGAAGCAGTAGGCTAGCGCACTCTTCTCATCCAATGCGGCGGGCAACGATTCAAGTAATCGCCATTGATCCCAATCACACTCTGGAAAAAATACATCGCCAGCAATCTTTGCAGCCACCTCGGTTAGGTAAAGTCGAGTGGCCAACGGAAGTGCCATCTCGTAGAGTTGTCTGCCGCCAATCACAAACACTTCTTTTGCTTCAGCGGTTTGCTCGAGCGCCTGCTCCAGATTCCCGACCACCTCCACACCGGTTTGCTGGTAGGCCCGGTTGTGACTCAAAACAATCGACCGCCGACCGGGCAAGGGCCTGCCGATCGACTCGTACGTTTTTCTCCCCATCACGATCGGATGGCCCATCGTCAATTTTTTAAACCGCTTGAGATCTGCGGAGAGATGCCAGGGCAACTCCCCCCCGCGTCCGATGACACGGTTTTCAGACATGGCTACGATAATTGATAACACGTGTTGGGATTCCGAGGACGGGACGTCTCTCTCCGGTATCAAAGTTACACACTGACTGGTGCTTTAATATGAGGATGGGGATCGTAACCCAACAGGCGAAAGTCTTCATAATGAAATTCAAAGATTGAATGGGCCGCGGGATTGATTTTCAACTGAGGCAAGGGGCGCACTTCGCGCTCGATTTGCATCCGCGCTAGTTCCAGATGATTATTGTAGAGATGGGCGTCTCCCAGCGTATGCACAAATTCCCCAGGAGTTAGGCCGGTAACCTGGGCCATCATCATCGTCAACAGGGCATACGACGCGATGTTGAACGGCACGCCTAGAAAGATGTCGGCGCTGCGCTGGTACAGTTGGCAAGAAAGCCGACCGTCGGCCACATAAAATTGAAACAGCGCGTGGCAGGGTGCGAGCGCCATTTGTGGCAGTTGGCCCACATTCCAGGCAGAGACCAGCAAGCGACGGGAATCTGGATTATGCCTTATCTGGTCGACAACCTGGGCAAGTTGATCAATGGAATCCCCCTCAGCGGTTGGCCAACTCCGCCACTGAGCGCCATAAATGGGCCCCAAATCGCCCTCCGCATCGGCCCATTCATCCCAGATGGAAACCTTATGTTCATTTAAATAGGCGATGTTCGTATTTCCGCGCAAAAACCACAGCAATTCATAAATAATCGAGCGCAGATGGAGCTTCTTGGTGGTGCAGAGAGGGAACCCAGCATCCAGATCGAACCGCATTTGATAACCAAAAACACTCCGCGTGCCGGTCCCGGTACGGTCGGCCTTGGCCGTGCCACGATCCAAGACGTGTTGCATGAGGCCGAGATATTCTCTCATGACATTTCTCTTGCGCTCTTGAGGATATGCCCTGCGAGACGATGGCTCTGGGAGAGAAAAAGAGATCGTGACTCGATCAACTTTTTTCCAATAATTCCTGAACCAGCCTTGCTACCATTTCCGGATTATCCTGACGCTGGAGATGATCGATACGATCCGGTTTGATTTCCAGATTTTCCAGCGCACTGCGGATCCGCTTCCAAATCGTTTCCCGTTTTTTACCCTCGGCAAGATAAAGATCCGTAACCAGTTCGCCGAGACGCTGTTGGGAAATTGCACCCCGATTCTTGTAGTAACTTTTAATTATCTTTTGCTGATGCGGTGTATGTTTTGCCATAATATTTCGGAGACATTGCGTCCGATAGGAAATACCTATGGTGCCTTACGACGCGGGGACATGGTAAACTCTCCAAACCGTAGAACGTATTCGATCCCACGAAGTCCTACAAGGCCAGCGACAT
>JAUWIQ010000069.1 GCA_030605285.1 Planctomycetota bacterium | reverse complement strand
CTGCAGGAATGTGCTGTAAATATCAACCATCGGTCGCAGACCGGCTTTCGCCTGACCCGCCGCAAAAGCAACTGCGTGACCTTCACATATACCGGTATCAAAGAAGCGATCGGGGAAGCGATCTCGCACTCCCTCCAGTTTGGTCCCCTGGCACATCGCTGCGGTCAGGACCGTCACTTCGCTGCGGACGGCCATCGCAGACTCAATCGCATCGGCGGCCAGATTGGTATAGGCCGGTGACGCGGAACTCCCGACCGAAATCAATTCGTCTTTTTCGTGCGTGAATGGGGCTGGCGTGTGAAAGTAAACCGGATCTTCTGCAGCCGGCCGAAATCCGTGGCCTTTTTCTGTGACCACATGTAACAGGACAGGACCTTCCAGATCCTTGACCATCGCTAGATATTTTCGCAACAGCGGAATATTGTGGCCATCGATCGGACCGACATAGTGAAAGCCTAATTCCTCAAACAGCATCCCGCCATGCAAACCGGCCTTAATCGCTTCCTTGAAGTTGCCAAGAAATTTTTCGAGCGGGAGACCCAAGAGCGGAACACGATCCAGCAGACGGGTCACGCCCGTTTTCACCCCTACATACGAGCGAGCAATTCGCATGCGATCCAACATGTCCGCCAGGCCACCCACACGAGGACAGATCGACATGCAATTGTCGTTGAGAACAACGAGTAATTTCTTCTTCATGCCACCGGCATTATTCATTGCCTCATAGACAATACCGGAAGGAAAGGCTCCATCGCCAATCACTGCGACCGAGTGGCGATCCTCGTCAGCACGTATCAGGTCGTCACCACTGCGAAGTCCGAGGATGGCTGAGATACTGCAACCGGCATGTCCGGTCATAAACAAATCGTAAGGGCTCTCCTGCGGATTGGGATATCCCATCAGGCCACCCCGGGTCCTGATCGTACCGAACTCGTGATAGCGGCCTGTCACAATCTTATGGGGATAGATCTGATGGCCCGTATCCCAGATCAGACGATCTCGCAAAAAGTCAAAACTCGTATGCAGAGCCAGACACAACTCGACGACCCCCAGGTTGGAAGCAAAGTGGGCCGCCCGCTGCGAGAGCAGATTGCAGAGTGTGTTGCGAATTTCCTCAGCCAACTGGACCAGTCCCTTATCGTCCAGGTGCAGCAACTGCTTTGGCGAATCAAGTCCCGCGAGAATCTCGTCCATTAAGAATCCCTTTCTATTACATAACGAGCCAGAGTCTCAAGCTGTGTCGCCCGGGATTCGAGCGGCCGGATCTCGACACAAGCCTGTTCGATCATCCGTTCCGCGAGATGTCGGCTTTCCTCCATCCCCAGAAGACTGGGAAAGGTCAGTTTACCGCACTGGTCATCTTTACGAACCCGCTTTCCAGTCAACGCCTCCTCACCCGCAACGTCGAGTAGATCGTCGACAATCTGAAATGCCAGACCAATCTTTTCGCCATAAGACTTCAGGATCGCCAACTCCTCCTCCGTGGCGCAGGCAATCAAACCGCCGATTCGCAGCGCAGCGGCGAACAACGCACCCGTCTTATGGCAATGGATGGCTTCCAAGGCCGCGAGGTCGAATTCCCCACCCGGGCCATCCCCAATTTTCTCCACGGTAATATCGCTCATCTGGCCACCCACCATCCCCTCGGCACCTATCGCCCGAGCCAGGACAATGCAACAAGCGCGCGCGGTCTCCCGTGGCTGGACTTCCATCGCCATGATCTCAAAAGCACGCGTCAGGAGTGCGTCTCCGGCGAGGATTGCCGTCGCCTCATCAAAAGCCCGATGGCAGGTTGGCAACCCGCGTCGGAGATCGTCGTTGTCCATCGCAGGCAGGTCGTCATGAACCAACGAATAGGCATGAACCATTTCTACAGCACACGCCGCCGGGAGGGCAGACTGTTTGCTCGCACCGCAAGCCTCCGCTGCCAAGAGGACCAGCAGGGGACGCAATCGCTTGCCAGAACCAAGCAGACTGTACCGAAACGCTTCGGAAAGCCGGGGAGGGCAGCGGTCCGAAAAAACCGCATACGATTCCAGGGCCCTATTGATCTGCCCTCGCATTTGCGAGGCAAGCTCAGAAAAGGCGAGTGAAGAACTCACCGGCATCTCTTAGGTCCCTAAAATTATCTCACCCGAGTCACAGTGCCGCGAGGTAAGACGAAAAAGAAGTAAGTGCGTTCGCCCTCGCGCGAAATTCATTCTAGTTCTGCAAAGCTCCAAAAAAAAGGGGAAACCGCAGGACCTGTCCTTAAAACAGTCCTTGATCGACAGGCTCGTCCGCTTGGCCGGGCAGCGAATCTGGCGTTCGCTTACGGGCTTCTGCTTTTCCGCCTGTAGCGGACTCCTCCCCGGTTCTGGGACTGTTTCGCTCGTCCAACTCTTCCACGATTGCATTCCCCTCGGAATCGACACCGCTGAGGATCTCGATTCGCCGCTCTGCGGCTGCGAGCAGTTTGTAACACTCCTTCAGCAGCTTGGCGCCCTGCTCGTAGCGAGCCAGCGCATCAGCAAGTCCAATTTGACCATCCTCCAATGCCTGGACAATCTGCTCCAATTCGGCAAGGGAGTCCTCAAAGCTCACGGCATCTTTCTGATCTGTCTTTTTCTTTTTTGCCACTCTGTACCTCTCCTCAGCTCAAGACCCGCGCTCGATTTTTTCCACGCGGCTAATAGACTGCCCACTCGCAAATTGAGTGAGTATCCGCTCATCGGGCTCCAACTCGGAGCTCGCGGTGATCCACTTCCCGTCTGAAAGACGCTGCGTCAATGTGTAGCCCCGACCGAGTACTGCCAAGGGACTCAAGGCCTCCAATCGCTCCGTAATTCCAGCGAGCCGATTTTTGGCTGTCCGGATCAGCGACCCGGTGGCCCGCGTCGCACGACTGTTCCACTCATCCAGACGACGGCCCTCGTCGTGTACCGCATCCAGTGGCCTGCGAAACACGCGGCGGTTAGCCAAAGCATCAAGTCGTAAACGCGCCGCCAGGGCCCGACCCCGCAAGCCCGCGGCGAGTCTCTGCGAATGGTTATGCAGTAAAGAAATTACCTCGCCCTCATCCGGCACCACCAGTTCGGCTGCCTCACTAGGCGTGAGGGCACGAACATCGGCGACCAGATCCGCGAGCGTCACATCAATTTCGTGCCCGACTGCCGAGATCACGGGAATCTTCGACGCGTAAATCGCGCGCACGAGAGGCTCCTCATTGAATGCCCAGAGATCTTCCAGCGAGCCTCCACCACGACCCACTACAATCACATCGACCGGCTCCCTGAGGAGGTTGACCTGCTCAATGGCTGCCGCAATTTCAGCAGCCGCATCGCTCCCTTGCACCCGCACGGGAACAAGCAGTACATCCACAGCACGCCAGCGCCGCTGCAGGACCTGAAGAAAATCGTGGATGGCCGCCCCCGTCGGGCTGGTCACCACCGCGATCCGCCGCGGAAACCGGGGCAGTGGTTTCTTCTGACTTTTGTCAAAGAGTCCCTCCGCCGACAGTTTGTCTCGCAAGCGACGCAAGGCCTTTTGCAGCCCTCCTTCACCCTTTGGCAAGACCTTGCGGATGACAAGCTGGTAGCTGCCACGAGGCGCGTAGACGTCGAGTCCGCCCTGACAAATCACCTCCATACCGTCAACCAACTTGACGGGCAATCGCTCCGCGGTACCACGCCAGAGTACCGCCCTGAGTTGGGACCGCTTATCCTTGATCGAAAGGTAGCAATGGCCAGACTGCGGCCGCGAGAGGTTGGAAATCTCGCCCTCGACCCAGACGGAAGGAAAGGATCCCTCGAGAAGATCCTTGACTTGCTCCGTCAACTGACTCACGCTTAGCGGCTGCTGCTCGGTACTCTCGGTGCTGGCGATCCCTGAAACCATAGAATACGAATTGATAATCCCCTACGAATGGATGGCCCTCGCCTCCGGGTCCGCGCCGAGCGGAGTCGTTTGTCGGGAGACCGCAGGCCTGCCAGCAGAGGGAATTATAACGCAAAGCGCAAGCGGTCCGCCACGCCCCGCAAGCGATTCCCCAGAAAGACAGGCCTCACGCTTCGTTGCGTTCGATGGGCTGCCGCCGCTGTTTCTTCTCGGAGTTGGCCTGCTTCTCCGCGAGACGGCGACGACGGGAGGCTTTTGTGGGGGAGGTCTTTCTTCTCCGTCGCGGTGGCTTTTCGACTGCCAACAGCAACTGTCGCAGTTTTTCCAGACAGTCTGCCAGATTCCGCTGCTGGTCGCGAAAACGCTGACTGCTCATCACAAGTTGACCTTCCTTATTGACCCGTCGAGGATACTTGGCCAGAAACCTCTGGCGGACCTCTTCGCTCAAACTTGGGGACGACCTCACGTCCCATCTGAGGGTCGCCTTGGTATTGACTTTGTTGACATTCTGACCACCGGGTCCTGCACTCCTGGAGAACGTAAACTGAATCTCGTCTTTCGGAATCTTCAGGGTATCTGTGACGACCAACATGACACGGTATAGTATCTCTGGATGCGTCGCTGTCAACGCCGGAAAACGGAATCTATGGCAATCCAACTACTCGCTCTTCTGCTTTTATGCGGAGGGGACACAACAACGGCAGGAGACAAGGCCCCGGATCGCAATCGCGGGTTGGAATCGCACCGCGCCGATCGCCACGAACCAGGGGAAGTGGCGGTAGAGAATCTCGGCAGAAGAAAATTGGGCTCGGACTGGCCAGGTTTTTTGGGGCCCACGGGAAACAGTAAATCGCCGGAAGGCGGCATTCTGACCGACTGGCCCGCAGCAGGTCCCAAAAAGCTCTGGGAGCGACCACTCGGAACAGGCTACGGCATGCCTTCGATCAGCCAGGGACGCTTGCTGCATTTTGACCGCCAGGGGGATCAGGCGCAGCTGGTCTGCCTGGAGAGCGAGACCGGTCGAGTGCTTTGGACCTTCCGCTACCAAACCGCATACAAAGACCTCTATGGCTACAATAACGGACCGAGGTGCTGTCCCGTCATCGAGGGCAATCGCGTCTTCATCTACGGTGCGGAGGGGATGCTGCATTGTCTGCGACTTGAGGACGGGCAACTGATCTGGAAGGTGGATACCCACGAGCGTTTTGGCGTGGTGCCAAATTTTTTTGGTGTCGGTGCGACGCCGGTGATCGCTGGCGACTTATTGATCGCACAGGTCGGTGGCAGTGGCCCTGAATCCCAACAAGTGGCCCCGGGAAGACTCGATCAAGTGCGCGGCAACGGCAGCGGGGTGGTTGCCTTCGACAAGCGGACCGGCCAGGTCAAATACACCACATCGGATGAACTCGCAAGCTATGCCTCGCCCACCCTGGCAACGCGCAACGGGCGGCCCTGGTGTTTCGTCTTTGCCCGGAACGGACTGCTCGGCTTCAACCCGCAAGACGGCAAGATCGATTTCCATTACCCCTGGCGATCCCGCAAACTCGAGAGCGTCAACGCCAGCAACCCGGTCGTCGTTGGCAACGAGGTTTTCATTTCTGAGACCTACGGGCCGGGGAGCTCCCTGCTTGCGTTCCACCCCGGAGGCTCCGAAATTGTGTGGCGCGATACCCCCAAAGAGCGCAAAAAAGCGATGCAAACGCACTGGAACACACCGATCTACCACGAGGGGTACCTCTACGGTTCGAGCGGGCGGCATACCTCCGGCGCAGAACTACGCTGTATCGAGTGGCGGACGGGAAAGGTCCTCTGGAGTGAAAAAGGGCTCTCGCGTTGCAGCCTGCTCTACGTCGATGGACACTTGTTGTGCCTAGGAGAATACGGCACGTTGAGGCTGCTGCGGGCCAACCCGGAAAAATTTGAACAAATCGCCAGCACGGTCCTCCATCCGCAAGACCCCTCTCCCGCCGACCGACCACTCAAGTATCCCGCCTGGGCCGCACCCATTTTGTCTCACGGCCTACTCTAGGTTCGGGGTCGCGACCGTCTGATCTGTTTAGAGCTGATTCCCGAACAGGACGCGACCCGAAACGAGAGAAACGAACTTTGAGATCCCATGCAGTCCCGAGAGTGCGGGACCGCCGAATCGAGCCGGGGAACCGAAGCAATCAGACTGGCACGCCGAGCATTTTGTCCAGGGCCTGTTTGGAGTGTTGGATCAAATCCTGGTAATCTTCATGTTCCACATCTTCACCCATCAGTTCGACATCGTAATAGCCCGTATAACTCAACCGTGAAAGTGTTTCCACAATCGAACTCAAGGGAATGCAGCCTTCTCCCAGCCGGCAACGGTTTTGCTCCAGCTGGGGGCCCGACCGCCCATCGCCGAGGTGGACAATGCCAATCTGAGCGACAAAGGTCTCCATGCGCTGCAACAGATCGGGTTCGTGCCCCAAATGATAGGTATCAAAAGCAAGCTTGATCTGCGGATGATCGAGTTTACGGATAACCTGCAAGGCCGCATCCAGCGTGGTGAGAAAAGTCCATTCCTCGGCACAGGCAGGATGCATCGGTTCAATCGCAAGATCAACCGCTTCTTCTTCGGCAATCGGCACCAGTGCCGTCAGCGCAGTCTCAAGCAACCGTTGTGCATGGCGGCGGGTGTGCCCCCCGCGCCCGCCACTGTAGACGACCAGCGTAGGGCAGCCAATGAAACCAGCCAAGCGGATTGCCGCAGCCGCATCTTGTAGACTTTCCCGATAGCTACGACCGTCGCTGCCGGTAAAGCCGCCCGCCCACAAGAGATTGGATACCTGAAGATTGGTTTCCCGCAACAACTCGGCGGCCTTTTCCTCACCATAATCAGAGAGCTTCTGTCGCCAGACGCCGATCGCGGAAATCCCCGCATCCACATAGTGACAGACATCCTCTTCGAAGGACCACCGGTAGGTGGTCAATTGGTTGACGGAAAGGCCGATCATCTGGCACTCCAGGGGACCCAATGCGAACCGCGAGCGAGTGTTCCGCTCCGCGCGCCGCACAGTATGCTCCATCACGTGCGGTGTGTAAACGCTTTTCTCTCGCGCACTCGAGCGACCCGCTGCAAGCCGTAAAGAATGGGTGAGGTTCCGATAGCCTTGCTAGCAACGGTGCGCGAAGCGAGCCTACGAAGCTGGCAAACTGTTGCAAACGATCACCACCCCATGCGGAGCCGCGGAAGGGAATGGCGTATCTCCCTCAGCTTCACCATTCTCAAGGAGTTACGGGGCTGAGCGGGGTGGTAACCGGCAATTTTATCCTGGCTTTCCTTTCTTACTCAACTCGTGCGACCGACATGTCCGATATTACCGTCACCGACACGTCCTCGCCGGAGATAAACACGGCGGATTGCAATTCGAAAAATCCTTAGGAAGAGAATTGGTCGATGGTGAAACCGCATTTTATTGTGTTTCCCTTGGGATTGCTGCTGTTGCTGGCGACTTCTGCTGCGCACGCCCAGCGTTTTCAGCCCTTTGGGCCTTTGGATTTCTCCCAGGATCTCGCCCCCTTTGCACCGGCAGAAATCAGTTCCTTTGGCGGGGGCCCGGACCCCAACACTGGCTTCTTCTTCAGTTACGATACGACCCACCTTTATGTAAACCGGCCCGCGACTGCGGTGGTACCGAATAAGTTGGACCGTACTCAAGGCAACCGCATTAACTTCGGTTACATGTCGGACAGTGACAATGGCTGGCTAGGCGAATGGCTGAAAATCAATGGACCCAATGTCCACAACGAACCGAGTAACCACCAGCGGGATTACGTCACGGGCAATCCCTCAGGCATCGGCCCGCCGACCGGCCAACCGATAATCAACACTCCTGAGCTTACGACCGAAACCGTGGCGCCCGGGTTTGCGGAGAATGTTGCCAGCCTGAGTAGCTTCGAATTGTCCAAAGTCTGGCGATTGAAACCGTTACACCAGGGCAGCCAGTTGGAACTGTTCTTTGGCGGACGGTATACGACCATCAAAGCAGAAGACTCTTACGATTACGACCGGGAATATACAAAGGGTCTCTCCGGAGCAGGCGACCTTGGGGCGGCGGGGGTCTTTTCAGGTATTCCTTATCCAGCCGTCGGACCCCACCCCCCGGTGGGCCCGGATATCCATTTGCCAGGCTCCACCCCCCTCGGCAGCCTCGCCGCAAATAAAATTTTTGGACCCCAGATTGGGCTGCGGTGGTTTAAGAAAAAGGGGCGCTGGACGATCTCTGCCGAGGGTCGCGGGCTTGCTGCG
>JAUWIQ010000252.1 GCA_030605285.1 Planctomycetota bacterium | reverse complement strand
GGTTCGGGGAAAACGCTTCTTTGTGAAGTCCTGGCAGAATATTTTAGTGAAAGCTTAACTCCTGTACTGTTAACGAGTCTGCGATTGACTACTTGCAAAGAACTTCTCCAGACAATCCTGCATCATCTGGGAGTCCCCCATCGCCGTCTTCAAGAAGGGGAGCTACGACTAGCGCTGATCGACCACCTCAATCCCGAGGGGGCTTGCCCCAATGGCATTTTGCTTATCGCAGACGAAGCCCATACGTTTCCACCTCGTTTATTCGAGGAATTGCGTCTACTGACCAATCTAGTACGCAATGGGAGCCCTCGCATCCGCTTGATCATGGCGGGAGGTACTGTGCTGGAAGAGCGCTTTGCTCACCCCAGGATGGCATCTTTCAACCAACGGATATCTGCCCGCTGTTATCTTGAGTCACTCACGGCAAACGAATCCATGGAATTTGTGCGGGCGCAGACTGCAAATGCAGGAGTCGATCCCGACCAGCTCTGGGATGAGACTGCGTTGCGTGCGATTCATCGGAACGCAGTTGGCTGCCCACGACTAGTCAACCAACTTTGCGACCATGCATTGATTCTGGCATCCCAGGCTGGTGTTGCGCGGCTAACGGAGACCGAAATTGATGTCGCCTGGGCCGACTTGCAGCAACTCCCGCTGGCCTCCAACAGCGAAGCGAGTAACACAAATAACGGTAACGAAAATCATGAACAGGATACCAACGTCATCGAATTCGGCAGCCTCGATGGAGATTCAGTCGCGGTGATCGAAATTGAGACCAAACCTTTACCGCCACTCAGCAGTCAAGACGCTGACAACGCAGAAATAGAGTTCCTGGAACCTCCCCAGGCGGCATCTGCAGTTGCAGAATGCATTGCAACCAGCGATTCTCTGCAGGATGGTATCCCTTCCACAGTGGCGGAAGCGAGCGATCTCACGGCAACACCCGATGAGCCTGTAGAGGAACCCCTGATCTGTACGGCAGATACATCCCAGGTCACCCTGGAATCTTCCTGCCAAAAAATAGCCGTCGACCATTTCCAAGGGGTGGAAGCAGACCATGTGATTCAAATACCGCTGCATGGGGAGTTTGCAGCCAAAGAACATGATCCGGAGACCGTCGCAAATACCCCCGCAGAATCGATCGACCGCACCGTGGCGGACTCCGCGGAACGGGCCTCGAACTCACCCTCAGGACTACCGGAGGCGCCCAACGTGTCTGTCTCGTTGCCGGAAAACCTGGTTGGCCTGACGCAACCACGCCCTGGGACTGAAGGGGTTTCCCAGCCGCCATCACAAGAAAGTATCAATCGCCGAGCTGCGGTCGCGGAACATCCGCTGATCCCGGTAAGGCAACGTGATTACCGTGAATTATTTGCCAGGCTCTACGAGCCGAACTTGCCCGAAAATCGACCGCCGTCACCGCAAAGTGGATGCGAGCAATCATGCAACTCAACGATGCACTAAGGGAGCTTGAGATTCAGGCAGCAGAGTCTGCGGCGGCCCGTGTCGCCGGAGAAGATCGACCTATTCTGCAGACCCACTGCGATGAAATCATTCCAGTACGGGACGATGCCCGCCCTCTGCGACTCGAGCCATCAACCGGTGCTCCATTCCACATGAAAAAAGAAACAGCATACTCGGCGGTTTTAGCGAATCAGGCGATCGCACCAAAACAGCTCCAGACCCGAAGCGATCTGCCCTCGCGGATTTTGAACTCCCCAGCTGAGGAGTGCCACCCGGACCCAATGTGGCTCTCTCGCCTAACTCACGCGGCCAGCCCTTTGCTGCTGCTCTCCGAGGACGGACATCCGGGCAACGTCGATATCCTGGATCATTTGCTTGTGACTCTCGCTGCATTGAGTGAGGACCCGGTACTTGCAATCGACGCTAGCGGCGGGCGGCTAGGAAAACATTTTTTCGGTTTTGTTGAAACCGATCCCACACTTCCCACAGCAGCAGCAAAAGACTGGCGGAGTTCCATCACCCAGACGAATCATCCCGGGCTCTGTCTCATGCCACCAGATCATGGGAAAGATTTAATGCTCGATACGAGTTTTCCATTCCATTTAAATGAAATGCGGTCCTATTTTGGTCTGATTGTCATCGATGGCGGTCGTGTGGATCGGCAGACCCTGCGGCGGCTTACGATTGCTTCCAACGGTATCTTATTTCTTGTAAGGATCGCGCTAACCTCTGCAAAATGGGCTCAAACAGTTCGCAATCAAGTGGTCGCCTGGGGCGGATCACCCCTTGGCAGCATCGCGACACTTCCTCCGGATGCTGCCGCCTGACGAGAAGAAACCGGCGGGAAATGGAACTCTTTTGGCGGGAATTGTCCCTCCAGGTGCTGGTTGTTCCGAGGCAAACCAGGTTGCATCTGCCGATCTTTTCCGCACAATCGACTCAACAGAAAACTGGGATGACAAGCATCCACCACCAACGTAAACTTGAGGGACTGGATCCTTTCGAATGATCCGCTCCAATTTCTTCAATGCGTTTTGCTTGAAGATCAACTGCTGAGTAGGAACCCCCGCGAATGCGTACCTTTCTTGTGACTGGCGGTGCAGGATTCATCGGGTCCCATATTGCTACGGCGCTAGTGGAACGGGGCGATCAAGTGCGCGTATTTGATAATCTCAGCACGGGTCACCATAGCAACCTGACCCATCTAGCGGACTCGCTTGAGTTCATCGAGGGGGATCTGCTCGATGCGGACGCCGTTTCCAAGGCCGTCGACGGGGTAGATTGTGTTTTCCACCAAGCGGCCTTGGCCTCTGTCCCACGCAGCGTGGAGGCACCGTTGGACACGAACGCGGCCTGCGTGACGGGAACCGTCACGCTCTTGGACGCTGCCCGCCGAGCCGGTGTGCGCAGACTGGTGTATGCCGCCTCAAGTAGTCTTTACGGAGATAAGCCCACCAGTTCCGACAGTTCTAAAAAAGAAACGGACCTGCCCGATCCGATATCCCCCTACGGGGTCGCCAAGCTTGCTGGTGAATACTATTGCCATGCGTTCACGTCGACCTATGGTTTTGAAACGGTTGCCCTGCGGTACTTCAATGTTTTTGGTCCCAGACAAGATCCAGGCAGTCCCTATTCTGCAGTAATCCCACTGTTTATCACGGCGATTCTGGAAAATCGCCCACCTGTCATTTTCGGCAATGGGCAGCAATCCCGCGATTTCACCTTCGTCGAGAATGTCGTTCATGGGAATCTCCTTGCCGCAGACGCGGAGGGGGTGGCCGGCCAGAGCTTCAACATCGCGGCCGGTCGTAGTGTCACGCTGTTGGAAATGCTTGCCATTTTAAACAAATATTTAGGCACCGAGATGGAGCCCGAATTTGTCGATCCGCGACCCGGGGATATTCTCGAGAGTCTCGCCGATATTTCCGCCGCCCGGCGGCTATTGGGCTACGAACCGCAAGTCAGCTTTGAAGAGGGCATTGCCAAAAGCATCAATTATTATCGCACAATCTATGAGCAACAGGCGATGGACGCCTGAACTGGAATGGATGGCCAGAGAAACCTTCACTTCCCAGCGGACGAAAGAATTGTTGAGGACAAAAATGATCCGGCCTTCCACGCTATTGCTCGGAGCCCTCCTCCTGACCGGGTTGGCAATTTTCGGCTGTGATTTTCTTGCCACGGAGAATTCTCAACTCAAGAGAAGCTCCGGTAGCCAGATGGCAGGATCGATCTCGCTCCAGCCAGTCGATCGAGCCGGTTTTGATCGCGTGATCACTGAGCATGCGGGCGATGTGGTTTTGGTCGACTTCTGGGCAAGCTGGTGCATGCCCTGTCGACAAACGTTCCCCCATACTGTGGGCCTTTACGATAAATTACACGATCAGGGACTCGCGGTTGTTTCACTGAGCATGGATCAGCTTCAGGACAAGCAAAAAGCCCTTGAGTTCCTCTATCAACAAGGCGCTACCTTCGACAACCTGATCAGCAGCTATGACCCGGGAATTGAAGGATTTCATGCCTTTGGGATTCCAGACGCCATCCCCTACTTCACGCTTTACGACCATCAGGGCACCATTCGATATCTCATCAGCCATCTTTTTGAAGACGGGAAAGAGGGCGATCCGCTTGAGGCACTCGACTCCCGCATCCGAGAATTACTGGCAGAAAAATAAACCTGCAGCAATCACCCTGATTGTGAGCGCGTGAGAAATTTTCCTGCGTTTGGGGGCCAAAAATAGATCCTCACCGTGCGTTGCTAT
>JAUWIQ010000424.1 GCA_030605285.1 Planctomycetota bacterium | reverse complement strand
AATTACCGGTGGCGAACCGCTGGAAATCTTTCTCGAACGACTCACAAAATTGCGCGACGACAAACCTGTCAGCATACCGGAGTAGCTTCCATGCCGGAAACCGATCCTGATTCTGAACCTGCAGGGGCAGCCGCTCCACGACGAATGACGCGCGACTATGCCAAGCTCCATCTCTGTTTCGGTTGGTGGCAACTGCTGACCTTCTTGACACTGGGCATTGCGCTCGAGGTAATGCATGGCATCAAGCTCGGTTGGTATCTAGATGTTGACAATGAAACCCGCAGACTGATGCTGACCCTTGCCCACACCCACGGAACACTGCTCGGGTTGGTAAATCTCGCCTTCAGCTGGACTGTAACAAGACTACCCGAATGGAGAGCATCCCAACTGAAAATCGCATCCTGGTCTCTGCTGGCCGCCAGTTTGCTGATGCCGCTCGGCTTTTTATTGGGCGGACTCTTTCCTTACATCGGCGATCCCTCCCTGGGGATCTTGTTGCTCCCCGCAGCCGCGGTCTTTCTGCTGGTTGCCGTTTTGCTGACGGCACTAGCGACCTCGCGGCGAAAACAGGGGTAAGCGCTTTGCTTCGCGGGGCAAAGTGGCAGCCAACGCGTGCTGCAATTGAGGGCAACCGATGTCCGTTTACTTCGAAAGCACCTCTTCAATCCGACTGTCCTGTTCCGCGCTGCGGAGCATTTGTTCTCCACGGGCTCGGTCAATATTCAACACATCGTAGAGAAAACCTACACTGTACTCGAGTGTGGGGATCATCGTGTAGGGACGCCTGGGTCGGTTGAAATTCAGACCATAGAGGTGTGTGGACTGGTAGGCGAGGTTCTGCATCTGTTTGCCATCGGTCCCTGCGATGGTGAAGTGGCTGACATCCTTGACCTCCATCAATGTTGCGGTGCGGGCATTGTCGTAGATTGCCTGGACTCCTCCATTCCAATAGATATCGGCATCGGGTCCGAACAGCGAGGGAATCCCCACAGCAGCCGGAGACGTGAAAGGACCCAGCGTATCGGAAACGGTGGCAGCTCCCGTGCAAGGGCAGAGGGAGTCCGAACTGGAACAGAAAAGCAGCAGCGGCGCACCGATCTTTGCAACCACCGAACTGGGCGTGGGCTTGGCACCGTTCCAGGGGGCGATCCCAATCACTGCTTTGACAAATCCCGCATGGTTGGAATTCACTTCAGCCGACACATCGACGGCGACCCCTCCACCCATACTGTGCCCCATCAACGCAAGCGCATCCGGATTGACGTCGCTTCGCATCGCCAGGTAGTGCAAGTTCTTCTCGATATTTCCGGCCATGATCCGCGAGTCCGAAGCGTGGCGGAATTTTCCCACACTCCCTAAGGATGCAAATGGGCGGCGGATATCGAGAACGCCGCAATCCTCCTGCTGCTGATTGGCAATAATCACAAAACCCCAGGAACACATTCGCTTCAGCGTGTCGGAATAACTCTTGGCGGGACCACACAGACCGTGGCAAAACACAATCCCGGGCCACTTACGCCCCCTCGCACGACCATCCTGTTCTTGCGGTACCAGCAAAAGGCCCTGATCTGAAACCTCAGACAGACGCACCCCGTAGGGGCCGTTCCCCGCGAAAGTCAGGGTGTTTTTCTCGTCCGCATGGAGATTTTGAGTGGGGCTCAGGCAGGCGAATATCCCGACCAACGCAAGCTTCGTGTGCAGGGCCATTTTCATAGCTGCTCCCTTTCCGTGTGTGGTGATCCTGGCCTCATTCTAAAGCCTCCCGAGGGCAAAAAAAGTGTCCTCGGGTAAGGGCGTGAACTGATGCCCTTCGCTACAGACGCACGTGTTGGGCAGGATGATCTGGAGCGGCCTGACTACCGCCGTGGTCGGCTGCGGAAACCCCGCGATAAGCAGGCCAGACCGAGCAACGCCAGCAGCAGCGTCGCCGGTTCGGGGACGGCCGTAATGCGAAACTGGACCGCGCCGGTGTTTTATTTGTGAGCCGGTTAATTATAATTAAGAAGCGTTCCCTACGTCCCCTTGAAGGGCTCCTCTCATGCTGCGTACGATTTTCCTTTCGCTACTCATCGCACTCTTCGCCGCGCCATTCGCCCGAAGTGAAGAGGCCCCTTCCGGTCAAGAGCCCGATTTCAGTTCGATGAGCAAAGAAGAAATTTTGGCCAGTCCCCGTTGGAAGCGGGCGGAACAAGCGCTCGAGGATTGGCTCTCGGTGCAAAATCTCTACACGCCAGAGGAGCTCGCGCAACTCGAACAGCGGTGTACCGCGCGGATCAATGCTATGGATGCCGCCCAACTACGCAAGTATCTCCGCGATGCGGAAGCTAAATTGGATATCCTGCTCAGCCCTGAAGTCCAACAGGCCCGGGATTGGGTCGGCAGCTATATGGCGGTACTGGCCCTTCCAAAACGTGAGGAACTACAGAAACAACTCCCGGACGTGGCCAATATGACGGCCCCGCAGATCGAACAGGCAGTCCGCGGTTTTTTAAAAGCACAGCAGCAGCACGCCCGGCAAGGCGCAGCGGAGGCCGCAAAGCGAAAGGCTGATGTGGCGCAGGGACGGGAAGAAAATGCTCGTTACGCGGATGCCAAAAATGCGCAACTACAACAGCTACGGAAGGCCAAGGCCGATCGCGCGGACGAGCGGGCCAGGGAGTCCCGCAGGGACTCGATGGAAAATGCCCGCTGGCAAACCATACCACCGTCCGAGTGGTACCGCCGCCGAGGTTGGTTCCGCGGGGGCTGGCGCCGTTAAAAAGACCCGGGTATCGCGGGCGGCAGCAGATTTACGTTAAGTGGCGTCGCGACACTAGCTCGTTAACATAAGGTAGTCGAGCAGACGAGGTTGTCGAAGCTGTCCTATCTCGCAAGTCCCTGCCAGGAGATCGAATTGCAATTCGTTAAAAGGGGCATGCATCTCATAGATATAGAGCCAGGTT
>JAUWIQ010000291.1 GCA_030605285.1 Planctomycetota bacterium | reverse complement strand
CATGAATCGGTGTACCATTATTTCACTTTGGGTTACATGCCGCACCCCTGGACCATCTATCGTGATGTTCGCCAGCTTCCACCTGCGGGACGACTTGTCATCGAAGCGGACCGCCAAACGGTCGAGTTGGATTATTATTGGCAGATCGACACACGCATTGACCGATCCCTAACTAGAGAAGATGCGGGTGAGCAGCTTCGGCAACTGGTCGAGGACTCGGTGCGACGGCGGATGATCAGTGATGTGCCACTGGGCGCGTTTCTGAGTGGGGGGCTCGACTCGAGTATCATCGTTGCCTTGATGGCAAAGCACAGTTCGAGTCCAGTCAAGACTTTTCACATCGATTTTGCGGAGTCAGAATATAGTGAACGGGAGTATGCTCGTGCAGTCGCGGAGCGATTTGGGACCGACCATCACGAGTTGGTGGTCCAGCCTTCCGCGGTGGATATACTGGATGATCTGGTCCATTTTTTTGACGAACCTTTTGGTGATTCTTCGGCTGTGCCTACCTATTATGTGTCCCAGATAACACGACAGCATGTGACGGTTGCCCTGGCAGGTGATGGCGGGGACGAGAGCTTTGGCGGGTACGAACGTTACCAGCGTATTTTGAGGAGACCGAACCTGCCTGTCGCCGTGCGAAAAGCGCTGGGAGGGGTTGGTGCAGCGGTGCACTGCTGTTTGCCACGGACAGCACCGGGAAGGCGCTATTTTCGGGCCTTAGGATTGGACTCTTTTCGACATTTTGTGGTCGGCACATGTGAATACGAAACAAGAGAACTGTTGACGCCAGAATTTATGGAAAGCCTTAGCGGATTTTCGACTTTCAATTCAGTCCGGAATGTGATGGAAGAAGTCGATGGCTCCGACCGGCTAAATCCGTTCAGCTCCTTTGATTTACACTATTATTTACCGGATGATATATGCGTCAAAGTCGATCGCATGAGTATGGCGCATTCCTTGGAACTCCGGGCACCGTTTCTGGATTACCGTGTTGTCGAATTTGCATCGCGATTACCATCGGAGTGGAAGATTCGCGGCGATATTACCAAGTTGATTTTGAAAGAGACTTTTGGAGGGGAACTGCCTGATGCGGTTCTAAAACAAAGGAAGTGGGGATTTGCAATGCCGATGGAACACTGGTTGCGAGGCGAATTAAAACCCGCACTCCAGGAGGCTCTCGAAGACCCCTCGATGAAGCAGGCGGGAATATTCCGCATGCAAGAAATTCATGATTTGGCAAAGGAACACTGGTCGGGTGCGCGGGACCGACGCGATATTCTTTGGCGATACCTTTTCTTCAGACGCTGGTGGCACAGTCATTGCCACCAGCGGCCCCAGCCTGTCACAGCGAGTTAGCGGTAGAGAAATATGCAGAGACACATGCCCAATCTCAGCCAGCAGTTCGAAATAGCCTGAAACTAAAAAATATCAAAATCTTCTGGGGTAGTGAAAGGCTCGGACAATGTGTGGGATAGCCGCAATTGTGAATCATGCAGGGCAGCCAATTCCGGTGGCGGAAGTTCTGCAGCGGATGACCGATATTCAATTCCACCGTGGACCCGATGCCGAGGGTCAGAAGATTTTGAGCAGCGGGGATACTCAGGTAGCCCTCGGACATCGTCGGTTGAGCATTATCGATCTGGCGGGGGGCAGCCAACCGATGGCGAACGAAGACGGAACCGTGTGGATTGCCTACAACGGAGAAATTTACAATCATCTCGCATTGCGCAGCGAATTAGAGTCTCAAGGCCATCGGTACAAAACCCATAGTGACACGGAAACAATCATTCATGCTTACGAGCAGTGGGGCCCGCAGTGTGTGAATCGGCTGAGAGGAATGTTTGCGTTTGTGATTTGGGATTCGCGACGACATCGTCTGTTTGCAGCCCGAGATCGAATGGGCATCAAGCCCTTTTACTATGCGGTGCAGGGAAAAACTTTTCTTTGTGCTTCAGAAATCAAAGGAATTCTTGCGTCGCAGCTGCAGGAAGCAAAACTCAAGCGAGCTAGCCTTCCAGAGTTGATGACGTTTGGGTATCTGGCAGGTGCAGAGACACTATTCGAAGGCGTCAAAACGCTGCTTCCGGGGCACTGGTTGATTTGGGAAGACGGACAAATCAGAACGGAGTCCTACTGGGATGTGCCCCTGCCCGAAGAAGAAGGTCATTCCTCAAGTGAGGAGGAATTTACGAGACAATTCAGAGAGCTTTTTGAAGAATCGGTGCAGATGCGTTTGATGAGCGATGTGCCGCTCGGAGTTTTTCTCAGTGGCGGGCTGGATTCGAGTGCCATCGCGGCGACCATGGCAAAGCAAATGGACGACCCGTTGATGACTTTTTCAGTCGGCTTCGAGTCGAAATACTATAGCGAATTTAGTTACGCCCGCGAGGTTGCCAAGGCAATCGGCGCCAATCACCACGAGGTCGAATTAAGAGCCGCAGAGGTGATTGCCTCGATCCCAATGCTGATCTGGCATGAAGATAAGCCGATTCGAAACGCTTCCAGTATTGCCCTCTACCACGTGTCGCGATTAGCGCAAGATCATGTGAAGGTGGTTCTGACGGGAGAAGGGAGCGATGAGTTATTTGCAGGTTATTCCCGTTACTGGGCGACCCTTTTCAATCGCCGCTGGGGAAGACGCTATGAGAACAGTCTGCCGCGTTGGTTGCGAGAGAAATATATCCGCCGCACGTTGTGGAAGTGGCCCTTGCCACTAGGGATCAAGAAAAAGCTCTCGCATACCTTTCTCAATCATTCGCAGCGGGTGGAAGAGATTATATTCGATAATTTCCATGCGATCTTTCCTCAGCGGATACACTCGGAATTGTTTGCGCCCGAATTCTATCGGGATGTTTGCACGGTCGACCCCTATCGTGATTCTGTGCAACTCTATATGAACCGGGACTCCGGCGACGAATTGGATAAGCTGCTTTATACAGATCAAAAAACCTATCTTCTTGAACTGTTGATGAAACAGGACCGCATGAGTATGGCAGCCTCGATAGAAAGTCGCGTTCCTTTCTTGGACCACGAGATGGTTGAGTTCGCGTCGCGCGTCCCAGAACGATTAAAAATTTGTCGTGGTAGTGAAAAATATCTCGTCAAACAAGCCATGCGAGAAATGGTTCCCGAGTCGATATTGAATCGTAAGAAAATGGGCTTTCCCGTCCCCATTCGGCAATGGTTGCGGGAAGGTTTTCAGACAGTATTTCGTGATGTGTTGCTGAGTGAGCGCGCCTGCGATCGCGGGATTTTTAACACGACTTTTATAGAGCAACTATTGCAAGAGAATAATCGTGGCACGCATGACCATGCAGACGCACTCTGGACGATCCTGAATTTTGAAATGTGGGCACGTGTTTTCCTGGACGGGCAGGCCGCAGACTCGGTCTCCCAGGATCTAATGGGGCAGGGCGAAGAATCAAGCGGTGGTGGTTCGATGCTCGCTGCAACGACCTCCGACGCATGAAAATAGAGCTGCGCAAACTGTTCAGAATGTCGGCGGGTGAGATTCTCTTTCGCCTCAAGCACAAAGTGATGCTCTTTTGGGAGCGCGCTAGGTTCCGCTCAGGTAAATTTATCTGGAACGATAAAACGTGGCAGAAACACCTTTGTCGAGATGGCGATCCAGCGGCGGTTCCAGAGCAGCTTGCCGAGTGGTGGCAACGCCATATGGAGGTGAGGCGGGAGCCCGTGATGCTCCTCTCGCCCGCCGGGCAACCGGAGTGTTGCGACTTGTATCAAGAAATATTTGCGGATCGGCGCGATGATCTGATTGCCGGCGCAGAGGCGATCTGTAAGGGGGAGGTCTCGTTGCTGGGGACGGATGTGACTCTAGTCGATCCCATCGAATGGCGTAAAGATCCCAAAAGCGGACACCTCTGGGGAT
>JAUWIQ010000207.1 GCA_030605285.1 Planctomycetota bacterium | reverse complement strand
ATCATGCTCAACAGAGGACCTCCGACCAGGAGCGGGCCGATGCCGGGTACGAAAAGAAACCCCGCACCCGCAAGTACGCCAAACAGTCCGCCCCAGAGGGCACCTTGTTTGCCCCAGAACGACATGGATTCCCCCGTAGTGACGTAGCCGTGGATGTGTGCATCTTCGGCGTGATCTTTGCCCACGACGGAGATTTTTTCGGTGGAGAATCCAGCCGCTTTAAGTTTTTCGACCACTTGCACGGCCTGCTGGTGGTCTGCGGTGACTGCGATGCAGATATTTTTGTCGGACATGAGGGCCCTGCTTTCTAGTGACTCAGGAAACAACAGCCTTTATTGTCAATCCCTGCCTGCCCTTGTAAAGGGTCTAGAAGGAATCGGCCCCCGGGGTTCCCCTCCGTGAGCATTCCAGAGGGTAGTTTTTTTGGGGATTATTCTGCAAGGCGGATGTTCCGCAGTCGCAACGCATTGCCCACAACCGAGACGCTACTGAGGCTCATTGCGGCGGCCGCCACCATGGGATTGAGCAACAGGTGCTCGGAGAGCGGGTAGAGCACACCGGCGGCGAGGGGGATCCCGAGGACATTGTAACCGAAGGCCAAAACAAAATTCTGCCGGATGTTGCGCATCGTTGCCCGGCTGAGCCGAACCGCGTTGACAATCCCCAACAAATCACCCCGGACTAATGTCACGCCTGCCGATTCGATCGCAATGTCCGTTCCGGTGCCCATGGCGATTCCCACATCCGCGTCCGCCAGTGCGGGTGCATCGTTGATGCCGTCGCCAGCCATGGCCACGGTGCGTCCCTCCCCGCGAAGTCGTTTGATTTAATCCTGTTTGTCTTCCGGGCGCAAGCCGGCCCGGTAGGCATCGAGGTGAAGTTCTTGGGCGACGGTTGCGGCCGTCCGCTCGTTGTCGCCGGTGAGCATGACCAAGCGGATGCCCTCGCGATGCAGGGTCGCAACGGCTGCGGGCGTGGAAGCTTTGATCGTGTCGGAGACGGTCAAGAGCCCGCTCAGCAGCCCATCAATCGCCAGGAACATGACCGTCTGCCCCTGCCGTTCGAACTGCTCGGCCACCTCGTTCGTCGCGATCAAGCCTTCGACCTCTTGCGCTTCGAGCAGTTTGCGATTGCCCAGCAGGACCTGGTGCCCAGCGACTTCCGCACGGACTCCGCCACCAGTAATCGATTCAAACTGGTCGACCTTGGGTATTGCGATATCGCGATCGAGCGCGGCAGCGTGGATCGCCCGGGCCAAAGGGTGCTCGCTATTCTGTTCTGCGCTGGCGGCATAACGGAGCAGATCCTCCTCCGTCCAATCTCCAAGGGGCAGGCATGCATTCAGGGTTGGCCGCCCGGAAGTCAGGGTTCCCGTTTTGTCAACCGCCACGGTATCAATCCGTTCCAGCAATTCAAGGACCTCGGCATCCTTCACAAGTACTCCCATTTTGGCTCCCCGGCCGACACCGACCATAATCGAAATCGGTGTGGCCAGTCCCAGCGCGCAGGGACAGGCAATGATGAGTACCGCGACGAAGTTTACAACGGCCAATTCCGGTTTGATGGTCATCCAAACAAAAAACGTCACCACAGCAATTACCAGGACGGCTGGAACAAAAAACGCAGAGACGCGATCGGCGATTTTTTGGACCGCCGCGCGGCTCCTCTGGGCATCGGAAACTCGATGGACGATTTGCGCAAGGAGTGTGTCCGCTCCTACCTTGTCTGCCGTCATCAAAAACGCACCGGTATGATTGAAGGAGCCGCCAATCACTTCATCACCTGCCTGTTTTTCAACGGGGAGCGGCTCGCCGGTGAGCATCGCTTCATCTACCGAACTGCTGCCTTCGATGAGGCGGCCATCGACCGGTATTTTCTCGCCGGGCCGAACCCTGAGCGTATCGTGCGTCTGCACGGCATCGAGTGGTACTTCCTGTTCTTGGCCATCCCGGATAACGCGGGCAGTCGGAGGTGCAAGTGCGAGGAGCTCGCGGATTGCGCTGCTGGTCTTTTTCCGCGCCCGCAGTTCAAGAACCTGACCCAGCAGTACCAACGTGATAATGACGGCAGCGGCCTCGAAGTAGACTTCGAGGGGACCACGTTTCTTCAAATCGTCTGGAAAAATATCGGGAAAGAGAACGGCAACAACGCTGTAGAGATAGGCGGCGCCGGTTCCGATCGAAATCAAAGTGAACATGTTCAGCTGCAGTGTTGCAATCGAGCGGGCTCCGCGCGTGAAAAATACCCCGCCTGCCCAAAACACGACCGGTGTGCAGAGAATCCATTGCAGCCAGAGCCAAGTTGTGTGTCCCAGAAAACGGTCCACCCCAATTCCAACCATCGGTAGCATGGCCAGCAGCAAGACGGGCAGACTCAGTGCGAGCGCGGACCAAAATCTGCGCGTCATGTTTACTAGTTCGGTGTCTTTCTCCTCCCCGTCCGCCGCGACAAACTTGGGTTCCAGATTCATCCCGCAGAGGGGGCAAGCACCCGGTTCGCTGCGTTCAATTTCGGGATGCATGGGGCAGGTGTAGATCGTTTTTTGCACCGAAGCTGCCGGCTCGGCAGGTTCAAGTGCCATGCCGCATTTCGGACAAGTTCCCGGGACATCGCTTTGCACGTCTGGGCACATCGGGCAGAAGTATTTGCCGCGGGTGGTTTTACCCGCAGGCTCTGCGGAGCCTGCATGCCCAGAATCTGCATGACAGTCGTGGGATGTTTCGTGAGGTTCTTTTTCCGGTTGCTGCGGTTGTTCTGCCGCGAGAAACTTCCGGCGGCAATTCTCACTGCAGAAAAAGAACGTTTGCCCATCGCGGTCGGCAGTCAAAGCCGTGGTTTCCTCGACTTGCATTCCGCAGATAGGATCGACTGCCATCGAAGCGTTTTCCTGTCCGAGTGGTGAGGACCCTTACAAATATGCCATACAACGAGTGTTGCGACAGGCCGCGAAGTCCGACATAGAAAACGGTTCGCACAAACTTGCCAAACACGTCATTGTGTCGGAACCGGTTTCTCGATCCAGATTCTGCTGCGACCGAAGATCATGCCACAAGGCACCCAAGGGAAAATTCGTGGCAAGTCAAAAATAAGAAAGTTGCGGGGACAGGATTCGAACCTGCGACCTCGAGGTTATGAGCCTCGCGAGCTACCGGACTGCTCCACCCCGCGCCCTGTGTCTGTCTTTGCGACGGACTGCGAGAGTCCGCCAGCGAGCAAGAGGGGCATTTTACAGAAATTCGGCGGTAAGTCTACTAGCCAGACGGCTTCTGGGGCAACTGCCTGCCTCTGCCAGCTCGAGGACCAATGGGCTTGCGGTACGTTCTGCTTGGTTCCGGGAATTAAATGGGATAAAATTGGCTCGCAGGCAGTATTATTTAAGGTAGTCCAATTCCCGAACCGTGGCTTCTTATGTCATCAGCCGATCTGGGGCCGATTCGCGGCCCGAGGATTCCGCCGCAAAGCCCGGGGCAACCTGACGATTGCCCCGGTACCCTTCCGCTCCGGAATGCAGGTCAGGAGCAGGCGCTGCCTCACATCCCCCCCCCGGTCATCGAGCCTCCGCCCGTGGTTCGAAAGCCCCCGAGTTTGGATTCGCCGCCGGTCTTGCCCCCGCAGTTCCCCGCGGCAGCAGAGGCCGAGTCGCTGGCAGATCCACAGGCACTCGGGGAGACGACGGTTGCTGAGTCCCCATCCCGTACGCCACCGAGAGTTCTCCTCGCGGACCCGATGTCTGCCGTCGACCCGGCGGTGATTCACATTGAAGCGAACCAGGATCCGAACGATGTATTATCGCTGCAGACGGTTCTGCGGTCGGCGCGGCCCTGGTTTGTGAGTTGTGCCCTCAACACCCTCGTCGTTCTCCTGCTCGCCCTGATTCCCATCCTGGTGATTTCAGAGGAAGAATTTCTGCTCGAATTGCCCCCGATTGAGGCGCCGGGAGAAGAGTACGAGGTGCAGGTTTTCGACGAGGCACAACTGACCGAAAAGGAGGTTGATGTCTCTTTGCCGATCGTGGCCCCTGTCGAGAAACTTGAGGAGGCTGCTGTTCAAATCGCGCCGCTGGACCTAACTCATTTGGAGATCCCGCTACCCACGGAGTTGGAAACACCCACGTTCGGGGCGATGCTCAGCGGTCGCCAGCAGGGAAAAAAAGAACAGCTCCTGGCCGCCTACGGCGGTTCCGCGGAGACGGAACAGGCGGTGTTAGCGGGTCTTGCCTGGCTCCATCGCCATCAAGATTCGGATGGGATGTGGAGTCTTCGCGGAGTCGGTACAAAACGAGCCAGATATTCCCAAGGTGGCCAAACAGAAAACAGATGTGTGGCGACCGCGATGGCGATGCTCGCCTTTCAGGGCTATGGCCAGACGCACCAGGACGGCCCCAACTCGCATTTTCGTCGGGGGCTTGCCCGGGCCCTGGAGAGATTACTGCGGTGGCAAGACGCAGAGGGGAGTTTTACGAAACAAGTACCTTCCCAGCAACGGTTTTATACCCAGGCATTCTGTACACTGGCGCTCTGCGAGCTTTATGCGATGAGCAAAGATGCCAAGTTGCGAGGACCGGCAGAGCGCGCGGTTGGTTATCTCGTGGCAAACCAGGACGCTGCCGGGGGCTGGAAATACGTGCCTGGCAGTGGTTCGGATCTCTCGGTCTCCGGATGGGTCATGATGGCTTTGCAAAGTGCCAGGATGGGAGGAATCGATGTGCCAAAATCGACATTGTATCGATTGGAAGCGTTTCTGGATCGAGTGGCTGTTTCGGGTGGCAGTCGTTATGCCTATGCCCCCGGAGAGGGCGGTGAATTGGCAATGACTGCAGAAGGCCTCTTGTGTCGGCAATACCTGGGGTGGTCGCAGGACAACGAGTATCT
>JAUWIQ010000155.1 GCA_030605285.1 Planctomycetota bacterium | reverse complement strand
GCTGCAACCAGCGGCGCCGATCATAATGCTCAGCCATACAAGAGTATCCGTTCCACGTTCAAACCAAGATTAAGCCGACAATCAAATGTTCCGCGGGCAAATGTTCCGCGGGCAAATGTTCCGCGGGTCTCTCGGCAACTATCTTAATCGACAAACATAAACTCGTTGGAGATCAACAACGCGTGCGCGTACTGCTCCCAGGGCGACTGGGGGCCAATCCAGTGCGCGATCGACAAATTAAAAAGGGGCTCCGTCGGCCAGGCCTCCAGACCATTGAGCCCGCCACTTTGGATCTGCTCGACTTCCCAGACTTCGATCGGCCTGCTGTACTCATCAAAGCGATTGTCCTCGCGGCAGGAAACGATGAAGTCGATCGTATCCCCTGCTTGGACCTCGATTTTCTCGATGCGAATCTTTTCTTTTTCCTCGCCCGCTTCGTAGTGGCCTAACGGGCCCTGCCGCGACGAGACTACACGGATTTCAACTCCGTCACCCATCCCGCCCAGGGGCTGGGTCTGGAAAACCCCTTTGAACAAAAACAACCCTGAGATGGGCGCGGTGAAACGGCGAATCACGGCAGTCGCTGGATTCGGACCGGGGCGGCCTCCGCGAGTGTCGAGATAAGCGAACTCGCCCTCGCTCGGGGACAAACGGTTCCTCCAGCGGTGACCGTCAAAGTGATCGAACGGGGTGAACTGGACCCGCTCCTGCTCGGGCTGAAAAATGCCGTAACCGTATTGCCATGCCTTTTGTTTTTTGTCGAGTTTGCTCTTCAGTGGAACATCGAGTGGTGGGCTGGAGAGAAAGTCCTGGGCAAGACTCTGCTCCTGGGCCGTTGGTCGCCGACCGTAAACCCACTCATAGAGTTTCTCAATTCGTTTGCTGGATTCTTCCTCAGAGAGTGTTTGCCTGGCGGGAAGCTGTTCATCAAGCTGCTCGATCAACCGCGCTGCCCGATCCGCGACGAACCGATTGTTCATCAGATAAAGCGCCTGCTGCGGAACCGTGGTTTTGTTGCGGATCGGCAAGGTCGCATCGGGCACACTTACGTCAAAGGTGGCCAGCACACCCGGCATCTGTTGACGGTTGACGAGCAAATAGAGCGACCGCCGGGGGCTATTAAAATCTTCACTCGGCAGACCGTGCAGGCGGGTATCGAGTTCGCCCGTAACCGCCAACAGCGCATCCCGCATCGCTTCGAATTCCAGGCGACGACGATTCATCCGCCAATAGTAGCGGTTCTCCGCATCGCGGGCCCGCTGCGCGGGAATATCGTGGCTCGCCTGCTGGTAGGTCGCCGAATTCATGATCACTCGATGCAGAGATTTGAGCGACCAGCCGTGATCAATGAAATAGCGGGCCAGCCAATCGAGCAGTTCCGGATGCGAAGGGGGCGGCGTACGGGTACCGAAGTCACTCGGTGTCGGCACGAGGCCCTGCCCGAAATGCCACTGCCAGACGCGATTGACAATCACGCGTGCGGTGAGCGGGTTGTGCGGGCTGGCGATGGCCTCGGCCAACTGCCTGCGACCGCTCCCCTCGCGGTAAGGCGTGCCCGCATCGACCGCTGAGAGTTCAGCCCCCGAGAGCATACGCAAAAATTGTCGGGTCACACTACGACCCTTACGCCGCCAGTCCCCGCGAATGTGAATCGGTGCGTTGCGGACCTCCTCACGGTCGATGAGCGTCATCGCACGAGGCGGCACCGAGTCGATAAACTGCACGATCGTGTTCTGGGCCTTCTGATCGAGAACCCGCAGATCATTTTTTTCCTTGATGTGGTAAAGGTTGTACGCCTGCTCGTCGCTTTTCACCACGGCCGGAGAACCATCGCCGTAGAGAATTTGGCGGAGTTGTTCGTCGTCCGGATTTTCAAATTGCGCATCGCCGGGATCGACTCCTTCGACTGCCTGCCACTGGGCGTGTACTGCTTCGAGTACCTTGCCATAAGTACGCGCCACCTCAATCATGGACTCCGGTGGTTGCTCGGCAAAGGCTTCCATCAGCCGAGCATTGCCCCCCTCAAATTTCTCAATCACCTCGGCCGCCTGCACGGAAAAATTCTCGCTCCGCAGTTCCGCCAACTGGTGCCAGAGGCCAAAGACTGGCCCGGTCGGGTGCCTGTCGAGATAACGAGTCCAGAGCACCACACCGCCATCGGCCGTGAGCGTATGGCGGCGCAACAGCACCCGCTCGGTCTTGTAATTGAGGTCGGTCTTGGTACGGTGCGCGGGCATCGTCTCATGGACCACATACTCCAGGTAATCGCCCACAAACGAGCGCATTTCCTTCACGATCTTCTCTCGCAGCTCCTGGCGGCGGTTGTGATATTTTTCCATCCGTTCGGCAAACGTCTTGCGAAATTGGGCATACTGGTCACTTGGGGCCGTGGGCTCGGATCCGAGCAGTGGTTTCTGGTCGTAGGCCGGCTCAATCGAACTGTCAAAAATTCCGTAGAGGCCATAATAGTCGTCCATCGAAATGGGATCGAATTTATGGTCATGGCAGCGGGCGCACATCAACGTCATGCCGAGAAAGCCCCGCATCGTCACGTCGATCTGATCGCCGATGATCCGGTGCCGCTTGTGGACAAAGCGATTGCCCAGTGTCAAAAAACCCATCGCTGCCAATTTCCATTGCTCCTGTTCAGGCAGCTCCAGTAAATCTGCAGCAAGCTGGTGGCGAATGAAATCGTCAAACGGCACATCTTCGTTGAGGGCGCGAACTACGTAATCACGATAAGTCCAGCCGTAAGCATAACGCTCTTCCCGCTCACCCACGCCGATATAACCTTTGGTGTCGGCGTAGCGGGCCACATCCAGCCAGTGTCGTGCCCACCGCTGGCCGTATTCGGGCAGCGCCAGTAGATCTTCGATCATAGATTCCATCGCATCGCCTGAAGGATGTTTGCTCAGGGTTTCAGGCTCTGGCGGTAATCCAATCAGGTCGAAATAAGCCCGTCGCATCAGCGTGGAATCGGCGGCGCGGGGCGAAGGTTGTAATCCCTCGGCCTCCAAGCGGGCGAGTACGAAATGATCGATCCCATTTTGAATCCAATCTTTCTGCTGAACCTCAGGTAGCTCGGGTTCAGCAATCGGCTGCAGGGCCCAGTGGCCTGCGCGAATTTCATCCATCCGTTCGAGTGGGGTCTCCACCTCCCTGCGGACGGAACTCTCGGGCCAGGGCGCGCCCATCTCTACCCAGCGGGTCAGGTCCGCAACGGCCTCCTCCGACAGCCGATCGTCGGGCGGCATCTGCAATGCATCGTCTTGATACCGCACCGCCTCGATCAGGCGACTCTCCAAGGCATGGCCCGGAACGACTGCGGCTCCCGATTCCCCACCGCGGAGCATGGCCTCCCGGACATCAAGCCGCAGACCGCTTTCCTGTTTTTCCGGCCCGTGGCAGGAGACACAGTGCTCAGCCAATATTGGACGAATCTGCTCTTCAAAAAACTCGGCCTGTCCGACCGTCACGGAAAATGCCAGCGGTGCGGGTGCGACCGCCAGTAGCATGAGCAGCAGCCTCGCGAGGGCTGGCTTCCATCGTACTTCACGCTGCAGCAAGCAAATCTTTGAAGTCATGACGGGCGGGGGGTCTCATGGCTGCGGCTGGATGATTTCCTGCTGGGTGAGACAAGAAATCAATTCAAGGGGCAGTTTAGGACGCACTCCCCAGATTGGGAGGCAACCTCTAACGGCGACCGTGAGTACCATCCCCAATATAATCTGCCCTGGAACTCAGGTCAACGAACATGTTTTTCGCAGACAATTATTTTCGAGATTACCCCCGACATGCGAACAAAATAAATTTCGGGAATTGATCCTCTCGACAGCAACACTACAATTCTTCATAGCAACGGCTCGCCGGACCCATGTCCCACAATGCCGACGAGCGACCGGCGGAGCGAATCCGTAACTGCATATCCCCACTGCGTAACTCCCCACTGCGTAACTCCCCACTGCGTCCGCAACTTTGACTCTGTTTCACTGCGCAGAAGAGCATCATGCCCGCCTCCGATTTGATTATTAAAGGTGCCCGCGAACACAACCTCTGCTCGGTTGATGTAACGATACATCGGAATCAATTGATCTGCCTGACCGGTGTCTCCGGCTCAGGAAAAAGTTCGCTCGCCTTCGATACCGTGTTTGCCGAGGGACAAAGGCGTTACGTCGAAAGCCTCTCTAGCTTTGCGCGACAATTTCTCGGCCAGATGCCGAAGCCGGATGTCGACTCGATTGAAGGGCTCAGCCCGACCATTTCCATCTCGCAAAAGACTTCGGGCCGCAATCCACGTTCGACCGTAGGCACCATTACCGAAATTTACGACTACCTGCGGGTACTCTACGCGAGGATTGGTCAGGGCCACTGCCCGCAATGTAGCCGTCCGATTACGGCACAAACCCGCGAGCAGATCATTGCAGAGATTCTTGGCCTCCAGGAGGGCACTCCGATCGCAATCCTCGCACCGGTCATTCGCGGCCAGAAGGGCGAATACCGCGACCTGTTTATCGACCTGATCAAACAGGGGTTCGCCCGCGCCCGGGTCGACGGCCAGATCCTATCCCTACGAGAAGAACTCTCGCTCGATCGTCAGATGAGGCATAACATCGAGGTGGTCATCGATCGGCTTAAGGTCCATCAGAAAGGACGGGCCCGAATCGCTGAAGCGGTTGAATTAGCACTCCGGTTCGGAAATGGCAATCTGATCATTGCGCCCACCGCCGAGAAATCGGACGACGAGAGCCCAACTCCCGAACCACGCCGTACGAGGAACCTCAGCAGTCGGTCATCGCACTCTGCGAATCCGGACGACATCAACCTCTCATCTCAATTTGCCTGCACCCATTGCCATATCAGCTTCGAACCGCTCTCACCCCAACTCTTCAGCTTCAACAGTCCCCAAGGCATGTGCTTGGAGTGTGATGGCCTGGGCGAGTACTTCAGCTTCGACCCTTCGTTGCTTGTGCCGACACCAGACCGGTCTTTCCAGCAAGGCTGCTTTGAAGTCCTCGGCAAACTCAAGGCGATGGGCCGCTGGCAGCGGCATATTTACAAGGGGGTTGCCGAGACGGTGGAGCGGATGCACAACCTGCCCGCCGGCACAATGCTCGAGACCGCTTGGGAAGAACTGGATGAAAACCTGCAGAATATCTGGCTCTGGGGAACGGGCGGGCAACATATCACGTACACCTGGCGTGGTGGCGAGCGTGGGATGAAGTATGGGGGAACCTTTGAAGGCATCGTGCCCGAGCTGCTTTCCAAATATCGTAAAAGTCGCAGCACTCCACAGATCCGCAAGCTGGAAAAGTACATGCGCATAATTGGCTGTTCCGATTGCGAGCAGGAGCGTCTTAATCGACAGGCCCGTGCGGTGCGGATCACAACGGCCCATCAACATTTTTCTGACCAGCCTGCGCGGACACTGCCCGAGGTCTGCGCAATGCCAGTCTCTGAGGCAATGCTTTTTTTTGAATGCCTCGTGTTGACTGGTACCCAACAGCTGATTGCTGAGTCTGTCCTCAAAGAAATTTCCGGGCGACTTGGTTTTCTCGACAATGTCGG
>JAUWIQ010000439.1 GCA_030605285.1 Planctomycetota bacterium | reverse complement strand
TTGCCCACCTGAATTTTCCGCCGCGGACCTCCCAGCACGATGAGGGCGAGAATCAATATCGTCGGGGCCTCTACACGTTTTGGCAGCGGTCGTTTCTGCACCCGGCAATGGCTCTTTTCGATGCCCCGACTCGCGAGGAATGCACCGTCGAACGGCCCCAGTCCAATACACCGCTCCAGGCGCTGTTGCTCTTGAATGACCCGTCTTACGTGGAGGCGGCCCGGGTGTTTGCCTCGCAGATCCTGGCGGAAGGTGGCGGCGACGATGCACAGCGATTGCAGTATGCTTTTCGGCAGGCGCTGGCCCGCAAAATCGATCACGAAGAAACGAGGGTTCTCCAGCGGTTGCTCGCGAAACACCGGCAGCATTATCGGGAGAACGTCGATGAGGCGAAGGCGATTCAAAAAACGGGTCTGGCGACGGTCCCCGAGGGATTGGATCCGGCGGAGCTAGCCGCTTGGACGAGTGTGGCACGTACGGTGTTGAATTTGCACGAAACAGTTACCCGCAATTGAGGCCAGAAAAGGTTGGAGAATTTGTGATGAGCGACCACGATTCGATCTTCAGCGCGATTTGTCGGCGCACATTTCTCTCTCGGAATACCGTGAGCGTGGGTGCGGCCGCGCTTTCGATGGTTTTGCGTCCCGAGCAGTTGGTTGCCGGCACGAGCGAGGCAAATCGCAGTCGGGGGGTGGTCCATCCGTTGCACTTTCCCGCCAAGGCGAAGCGGGTGATCTTTCTCTGTCAGGCGGGTGGGCCATCCCACCTGGAGACCTTCGACTATAAGAAAAAGTTGGCTGAGATGGACGGAGAGCCGATGCCCGAATCGTTTACCCAGGGACAGCCGATTGCCCAACTGCAGGGTAACGAACTGAGATGTCTGGGGCCGCAGCGGTCCTTCAATCGCTACGGCGAGTCAGGGCAGATGATCAGTGACGTCTTTCCCCACGTCAGTAAACTGGCCGATGAACTGTGCATCATCAACTCGGCACAGACAAATCAGATCAATCACGATCCGGCACACACGTTTATGAACACCGGGACGCAGATTTCGGGTCGACCTTCGATGGGGTCCTGGGCGACCTACGGGCTCGGTAGCGAGAGCGAAAATCTTCCGGGCTTTGTGGTAATGACCTCCGTGGGGGGCGGGCAGAGCCAACCGATTGCGGCCCGGCAATGGCACAGCGGCTTTCTGCCAAGTCGTTACCAGGGTGTAGAATTTCGCGCTACCGGCGACCCGGTACTCTACGTGAAGCGGCCCCAGGGTGTCGGAGATCTCCAGCAACAGGATGTCCTCACTGCGGTGGCGGAGCTGAACCGTTTGCGGCAGGATCTGACCGGGGATCCGGAGATCGCGACGCGGATTGCCCAGTACGAATTGGCGTTTCGGATGCAGCAGAGTGTCCCGGAACTAACCGACATCTCCGATGAACCGGAGCATATTCTGAAACTCTACGGGACCCGTGGGGGCGATGGTACCTACGCGGCCAATTGTCTGCTGGCCCGTCGGCTTGCCGAACGCGGGGTGCGGTTCATCCACCTCTACCACCGTGGCTGGGACCACCATGGCGGTGTGAAAAAGGGGGTGGCCGAGACCTCCCGCTTGGTCGATCAAGGTACGGGGGCCCTTTTAACCGATCTCAAACAGCGTGACATGCTGAAGGACACCCTGGTGATATGGAGCGGCGAGTTTGGCCGTACGCCGATGGCGCAGGGGAACGGTCGCGATCATCATATCAAAGGGTTTTCGATGTGGATGGCGGGTGGGGGGATCAAACCGGGGATCACCTGGGGCGCGACCGACGAACTCGGTTATCACGCGGTCGAGAACGTGTTTCACGTACACGATTTGCACGCCACGATGTTGTACCTGCTCGGTATCGATCATGAGCAGCTGACCTACCGTTACCAGGGCCGTAAATTTCGACTGACCGATGTGCATGGCAACGTGGTCCAGGATATCCTGGCCTGAGCTGCAGAAGACGTCTCGACCGACTGCCGGCGGCCAGAATCCCGCCACCTCGAGGGTTGCTGGGAGGGCAATGAAACGCTACGGTAGTCGCAGCAAGCGAGAGCTCGCCATTCGAGATTCAATTCCATTCACGCGTGACGTCATCGAGAGGGTGAAGAAAAATGAGCGATGCACAGGTTCATGGCACAGTTCATCTGGTCGAGGAAACCAAGACCTACGGGCAAAAGGGCTTTCGCAAGCGACTCGTCGTACTCGAACAGGATAACGGTCGTTTTACAAATTACATCCCCCTGGATTTTGTTCAGGACGCGTGCGATACGGTCGACGATCTGAAGGTGGGTGACGAGTTGGATGTGAGCTATCGCCTCAACGGTCGTCGCTGGCAGCGCGACCCAGAGAGCGAAGTTAAATGGTTTCTTAACGCGGAAGCGACCGGTTTCAAGGTACGGAAGGGGGGCGACGAGGCGGTGGCTGCCAAGGCAGGTGGTGAACGGAAGGAAGACTATATTCCGGACGATGAAGTTCCGTTTTAACTTGCCCGCAGAAGGGCCACTCGCACCACGGCAATTGAGCCGGGTATTTTCTCGCCATGCTATCGCGCGCTTGTTGATGAGCCGTCTGGCACTCTTTTGGCTGCTGTGGGTCCCGTTGTCGTTGTGGGGGGCGACGCCAGAACACATTCCCGGGCGGCCGCCCAATATTATCCTGATCATGGCCGACGATCTCGGTTGGGCCGAACTGGGGTGCTACGGCCAACAAAAAATCGTGACCCCCAACTTGGATCGGCTGGCGGGGCAAGGCATGCGGCTGACGCAGTTTTACTCCGCTGCGCCCGTCTGTGCGCCCGCCCGCTGTTGCCTGCTGACGGGAATGCACGCGGGGCATGCGACTGTTCGGGACAAC
>JAUWIQ010000206.1 GCA_030605285.1 Planctomycetota bacterium | reverse complement strand
GTCCTGATTGCGGATCTCTACTGGATGTGCAATACGACTGGGATGCTGCGCATCCGCCGGCCGATCTCAAGGAAATTGGAAAGGGAAATGACCAACTTGGAGGTCCTCTTGCGCAAAGTGGGGTCTGGCGATTTCATCGCCTCTTGCCTTTTGCACCTCCCTCGCAAATGGTGACCATCGGCGAAGGGCAGACACTGCTGCAGCATGCGGTCCAAGTCGCCCGCTATGTCGGTCTCGATTCGGGTGAGTTGCACTTGCAATACGAGGGGATGAATCCCTCCGGGAGTTTCAAGGACAACGGGATGGCGGCGGCATTTAGCCATGCGGCAATGATTGGTGCAACAAGAGCAGCGTGTGCATCGACAGGAAATACCAGTGCCTCGCTGGCAGCTTTTTCTGCAGTAACTGGGCTTATGCAGGCAGTGATCTTTATCGGTTCAGGAAAGATTTCCTACGGAAAACTTTCTCAGGCGCTGGACTATGGTGCACTCACAGTACGGATCGCTGGCGATTTTGACGACGCGATGCGTCGCGTTCGAGAGGTAACTTCTCAATTGGGCATCTATCTGGTCAACAGTGTGAATCCGTTTCGCCTGGAGGGCCAAAAGACAATTATGTTCCGTGTCCTGGAGGCGCTCGAATGGCAGGTTCCTGACTGGATTGTGGTTCCCGGTGGCAACCTGGGGAATTCCAGTTCCTTTGGAAAGGCTTTTGCGGAATTATATCAATTGGGTCTGATTGACCGCGTGCCACGTCTGGCAGTGATCAACGCGACAGGCGCCAATACGCTCTATGAGCTTTTTGAAAACCGTGGCCTGCGCTGGAACGGCGGGAATCCCGCGATGGAGATCGTAGAGAATTATTATCGAGAACTCGACGAGTCAAACTCGCATGCCCAGACCATTGCCAGTGCGATTGAAATCAACCGACCGGTGAATCTCTCCAAATGTTTACGCTCTCTGGAAATCTGTGACGGAGTTGTCCGTGAGGTGACCGATCAGGAAATCCTCGATGCCAAGTCCCAAGTGGGGGCGGGCGGATTGGGTTGTGAGCCTGCCAGCGCGGCCAGTGTTGCGGGTGCCAAGCGGCTGCGCAGTGAAGGAATGATCGCGGCCGGCGATCGGGTCGTCTGTATCCTCACGGGCCATCTTTTGAAGGATCCTGCTGCCACAGTGGCGTACCATACTACGGATCAGGATATGTTTGATCGCATCCTAGGCAGTCGCGGGGTTCGGCGAGCAAGTTTTGCGAACCGGGCTGTGGCGGTTCCGAATGATCTGGATGAAATTATCAAAGCAATTCAACTTTACAGTTAGCCTTTGTGTGCACGAGTGGCTCCTCCTTAAAGGCCGCATGAAAGGAATCCAATGGGAAAAATAAGGCTTGTCATTCACGGTGCTGGTGGCAAGATGGGACAGCGATTGGTTGCGTTGGCTGCCTGCGATCCGCAGTTGCAAGTTGTAGCGGCTATTGAGTCAGAAGATCATCCAAACTTGGGTGAAGACGCGGGGGTGTTCGCAAACTGTGCCCCTCTCGGCATCCCACTCTCCAGAGAATTTCCTGAGGCGGATGTGGCGATTGATTTTTCCACACCCGCGGCGGCGGACCAGATCATTTTGATGTGTGTCGAGAGGAGTATTCCTCTCGTGATGGCAACGACGGGATTGAGCGATGCGCAGCACCAAAGCCTTCGCGATGCTGCCAATAAAATTGCTGTCCTGTGGGCACCCAGTATGAGTCTAGCGGTGAATTTGGCAATGAAACTTACAGAAATAGCAGGCCGATCTCTCAAGGAGCATCCCTCGGGCGTGGATGTGGAGATCCTGGAGCGCCATCATCGCTTCAAGGAAGATGCGCCGAGTGGCACGGCACTTAAATTTGGTGAGATCGTTGCTGGAGCCATGGGGCAAACAATGCATCAACATGGACGCGAGGGTCGGCCTGGCTCGCGGCCCGCAAAGGAAATTGGTTACCATGCAGTTCGGGTCGGAGACAACCCGGGCGAGCACACGATTGTGTTTGGGTTGTTAGGGGAAACCCTGGAATTGCACGTTTCTGCGACCAACCGGGACGCCTATGCGCTCGGTGCGCTTGCCGCTGCCCAATTTATCAGCGACAAGGATCCCGGATGCTATACCATGAGTGACGTATTGGGTTTATGAGCAGACGGTTCTGCCTCGCGGAGTACGCGATCGGCGACCTCGCAAATTTGTCGCTGGAGTCACCGTCGAATACAAAATAGTCGAACACAAAATAATCGCAGTACATAAATGAGCGAGCCATGGTAAAATGCGATGAAGGCTATCTGTGTGAGGTCTGTGGCGAGGAGGTTGCCGAGATTACCGAGAGTGATCTCTATTTGCGTTACGTGATCGGAGATCTGGAACCCGAGTCGCTTCACATCCTTCTGGAACGCCATATACGCTGCAACCCGACCCTCGCGCAGTTCATTATGGACGACGAGTTTGAGCCTGTCGAACTGACGGGTGCGTTCGCCAAACGAAATCTGGATGGACCCTTTGTTCGTGAACGGCAATTGCTGGTAACTCGCGGTTGGCGGCGACTTAGGGAAGTCATCCAGACCGAAGAGGCGATCATCAATTACCCTCTGCCGGAGGTACAGGCTCGTATGCAATCTCGCTACCGATGAAGTTGTATTGTGGCCGATCTCGGGTTGGAAACTTATCCACTCGAGGATTTCGGATCGAACGCTTCACAAATCAGGTGGATTGCATGGAGATTCAGTTCCTGGATGCGAGGAGGGTCTGTGGAGTTGGGTACCACGGCAATGTCCGCAAGTGACTCAAGTGGCCCATCCTCTCCACAAAAACCGATGACGGTCATTTGCTGGCTCCGCGCCTGCTCTGCCGCAGCCAGGATATTGGGCGATCTCCCCGAACTTGAGAAAAGAAGCAGCACATCGCCCTTCTGGCCGAGCGCTTCGACTTGGCGGGCAAAAATCTGTTCGAAACCAAAATCGTTTCCAATACATGTGAGCACTGCGGTATCGGCACTGAGTGCAATGACCGGCAGGGGTGGGCGCGAGATGCGATAACGCCCCACCATCTCATCCGAGAGGTGCTGGGCGAGTGTGGCCGAGCCCCCATTTCCCGCGACGAGTATTTTTCCCCCTTGGGTGAATACCGTGCGTAATTGCTCCACGACTTGCGCGATCTGCTGATGCAACTCAGACGCTTCCGTGAGCGCACGGATCAAGCGCCCCGTCTGATTTCTGAAGGTGTCCAGCATGATTGCAATTCTCTTGATTATTCGGTCAAGGTCTCAGGTGGCGTCGAGAGAACAACTTTATCCGTCCGATAGAAGAAGGCAATCGGTAGCAGTAGTAGCCCGGTAAGGCCGAAGATTCCAAATTTGGGTAGACCCAAAACCGCTAGCAAGGCACTGGCGAGTGGATAAAAGACAACGGCCGCGATGATGATTGCAATCCAGTTCACCAGATTCATGGTACCGATTACGCGACCCTTCATTTCCTGGGGAGGCCGTGACTGCAGGAAAACCTGGACAGGCAAAGCAAGCAAGCCTGCAAAGAACCCGGAAAATACGAGCATGATCTGACTACCGAGGGGACCCAGCAGGTGGTGCCAATCGTTGCTTGCGCTGGCCAAAATTTCTCCCGTTGGAGTGGCGACCGCTTGGCCACTGGGAAGGGAGAGTAGCAGGAGTGTCAATGCCAGACCTGCGGTACCGATTCGCACCAGTCCAAAATTCACACAGCCGGCAGAAATTTTGCCCGCCAGGACAAATCCGGCGGCAATCCCCACAGAGACCGAGGAAAGCAGGAAACTCGTATCCGTATAACTGAGGTGAAACTGTTCTTGTCCTAACCAATTGACCATCATCGGAAAAATTGCGGCGACGAACCAGAAAACAGAATAGACCAGCAGCGCCTGTCGCAGTGGGGTATCTTCCCGCAGCAATCTGCGTGTGGAGGGTGCAATGGCGACGGTGGACCAGTGAAAGGTTGCCTCGGGCTGTGCGACCGGTGTGCGGCGGACTAACAGGGAGGTCCATGTTCCAAGGACCGCAATTCCGACACATATCCAACCCGCCTTGGAGAGAGATTGGTTGAAATTATCAAGCAATATTCCGCCGACCCAGGTCCCGAAAATCAGGGCCAGAAAAGTGGTCATCTGAACGATGCCGTTTATACGCGGCAGGTCATTGCCACGGACCATTTCAGGGAGGATGCCATATTTTGCCGGACCGAATGCCGCGCTCTGGGTACCCATCAGGAATAGGACCCCCAGCAACAGCCAGGGTGTACCGATTATTTCAAAAACGGGGGTCATGATTGTACACCCGACGGTCTCTTGCTTTATGGAAATTTCAACCGGTGCGACCATGACAGCAAAGGCCACGACCGCAAGTAGCATGACCAACACTTCTCCCAGTTTGCATCCCACGATGATCCCGCGTTTACCCACGCGATCCGACCAATAGCCCGAAATACCGGAGAAGAGAATAAAAGCCAACGCGAAGATGCCCTGGGCTAGCGGTTGTTGGTCCTCTGCTTTTGTGTCTGATGAAATGACCACCGCCACACAGAGTAGCAGCACGATTTGCTTAAAAACGCTATCGTTGAATGCACCTAGAAATTGTGTGCCGGTCATCCCCCAGAAGGCGCGATCCTGGTAGAGCGGTGGAATCGCATCGTTGGGCATCTCGCTTGCCGTTGAGGTGGTCATGGTCTGTTGCGCGGCACGATCTTGATCTGGATTACGATCTTTATGGGGATGCCCATTATGGGCCTCTAGTGAGCCTGCTAGCAAGATCGTTAAACGGGATTGACGTACTCGGGGGGGAAACCTATTAATCCCGTCCCAGCTTGCAGTTTTTAGCTATCGATCCCGGTATCCCGGTG
>JAUWIQ010000411.1 GCA_030605285.1 Planctomycetota bacterium | reverse complement strand
GATCATCCGGGCGGCAGATCAAGTTGTCGAGATTGGGCCGGGTGCGGGTGAACAGGGAGGCGAAATCGTATTCCAAGGGACCCCGCAGGAGTTGCAGACAGATTCCCAGAGTATCACCGGCGACTATCTGGCGGGGAGGCGCGGAATTGGCGTGACCGCTGAGCGCCGTCGTCCGAAACATGGCTGGATACGACTCGTCGGAGCGCGAGGCAATAATTTACAAAATGTGGAGGTTGAATTTCCCCTGGGAGTCCTCTGTCTGGTCAGCGGTGTGAGTGGTGCTGGTAAAAGTAGTCTCGTCGAGGAGACGCTCTACCCGGCGCTCTGTCGCCAGCTGGGAAAGGATGCGCCCCAGCCGTTGCCCTACGATGCGGTCACTGGTGACGGTCAGATCGAGCAATGCGTTCTAATGGATCAAAGTCCGATTGGACGCTCGCCACGCTCCAATCCGGTCACCTATATCAAGGCATTTGATGAAATTCGCAAGGTCTTTGCGGACACGCCCGAGGCGAAAACGCGGAATTTTACGGCGAGCCATTTTAGCTTCAATGTGGAGGGTGGCCGCTGCACCCGCTGCAAAGGGGAGGGGCAAATTGAGATCGACATGCAGTTTCTCACCGATATCTATATGCTATGCCCGCAATGTGGTGGTGCGAGGTATCGCCAGGAAATACTGAAAATCCGCTATCGTGGCCGCAGCATTGCCGATGTGCTGGAATTGACGATCCGCGAAGCCTTTGTCTTTTTTCGTGGCCGGGCCAAGGTCCAGGAGAAATTAAAACGACTGATGGACGTGGGGCTCGGCTATCTGCGATTGGGGCAGGGTGCCAACACGCTCTCAGGGGGCGAAGCACAACGGCTGAAATTAGCGGCGGCCACGAGTTGGAAAAACAAAAGCAGGACACTTTTTATCCTCAACGAGCCGACAACCGGTCTCCATTTTTCCGATATCGTGCAATTACAAGATTGCTTTGCTGCAATTTTGGATGTGGGGCATTCTCTACTTGTTGTGGATCACAATTTGCAACTCATGAAAGGGGCCGATTACATTATTGACATCGGGCCCGGAGCTGCAGAAGCGGGGGGACGGGGGGTTGCCTGCGGTACGCCGGAGGAGTTGGTGCAAAAGGGAAATTCTCCTACTGCCGACGTGCTTGCCCGGGCCCTGACAGAGACGTCTACTGAACCGAAGGCTTAAACCGATCGGGCGCCGAGATCAGTTCGAGGGTTTTAATTTTGGGAAGCGGTATGGTGAGTGAAATGCAATCGTTCGAAGAGCAGATCGAAATCTTCTTCGGCGCTACGAGTGGCATGGAATCGCAGATTTATACCCGCATCACGGGGTGCGACGGGGTGCGGCTTACGGGCCATGTGCGGGGGCCTTATTGTGCCTATGCCAACACGTTGCCTACTGATTTTGCGCTGCGGCCGTTGGGGACAGAAAATACTACGACCGTACACGCGCTTGTGGCCGATCCCTGTTTCTGGACCCCCGAGCTGCCGTTTCTCTACGATGTGACGATTACGGTCGAGGCCGAAGGTCGTGAGCAAGAAACGGTGCAGCGGAAAATCGGTATCCGGCCGCGGGCGGTCGCGGCCAACGATTTCCGCTATGCTGGGCGTCGCTATGTGATGCGGATGGTTGATCTTGCAATGGGAGCCGAAGAGTTTTGCGATCGAGATGAGTTGCTAGCCGTCAGCCGGAAAACCGGGACCGGGTTATTGGCCGGGTCCCTTGAGGAATCCTTAGCCGTAGAGGCGAGTCGAGAGGGCGTGCTGCTGGCGGCCCGTGTCGAGGGGGATGATGAGGAGATGGTCACGAGGGCCCTGAGACGGTTAGCACGCTGGCCCGCGGTCGCGATGGCTGTGTTGGATGATCGGATCGATCTGCCAAGAGAACTCTCGCAACGCGCCCCCAACCTGATCCTTGCCTGCCAGCTTAATCGGACGATGCAGGGCGATCCTCCGGCCTGGGCGCAGGTGTTGCTTGTGGACCAGGTGGCGTTGCAGCGAGGCGATGTGCCCCTTAGCGCGATCACCCAACCGGTAATTGTGATCAAACAGCTTGCGGCAGCCGTTCCGCTTCTTGAGGCACGTCGGTTTTGCGATGATTTGCAGCGCGAAACGGCGCCGCTGGGCGATCTGGCCGGGTATATTGTGGGTTGTCGGGAGGGCGCTTTGTGAAGGCGCCCCTTCGCATCCCGAGGAGCCGGGCAAACGAGAGCATAGATTGATGTCAGAGCCACCCCCTTTGCCTGCCAAATTCGACCGCTACGAGCGGCAGATACGCTACGAACCGTTGGGCCTGGCCGGACAGGAACGGCTCTCGGAGAGCCGCGTCCTGATTTGTGGTTGTGGGGCGCTGGGCTCAGTCCTGGCCAGCACGCTCGCCCGTGCCGGTGTGGGAAATTTGAAGCTCGTTGACCGCGATTTTCTCGAACTCAATAATCTCCAGCGTCAAGTTTTGTTTGACGAGCAGGATGTCACAGAGGGCCTGCATAAAGCGGTGGCGGCTGCCAATAAGTTGCGCCGTATTAATTCACAAATTCACGTTGAACCGGTGGTGGCGGACGTCGATTATCGAAACGTGGTGAAACTGAGCGAAACGGTCGATCTTTTGCTTGATGGAACCGACAATTTTGAAACACGGATGTTGCTCAATGATGTTTCGGCGCGACTCGGCAAGCCGTGGATTTATGGCGGTTGTGTGGGTGCGGAAGGGCAAACCATGACTGTGATTCCCGGCCAGACAGCCTGTCTGCGATGCCTGATGCCGGAACCGCCACCACTCGGCGCGACCGCCAGTTGTGATACCGCCGGTATTTTGGGCAGCATTGTGAATGTCGTTGCCAGTATCCAGGCGGCTGAAGCAATCAAAATTCTTAGCGGCAATCCCGAGGCGATCAACCGTGGCCTGACGATTGTCGATCTTTGGGATAACCGCTTGCGGCAAGTGGGAACGGAGACGCTACGGGATGCGGGCGAGTGTCCG
>JAUWIQ010000343.1 GCA_030605285.1 Planctomycetota bacterium | reverse complement strand
TCGCCAACACGGCAAGACCCGCCTTTCGCGCCGCATCGAAACCCGCATTCAGATCGAGGTCAACGCCTACTTTTCCTAAAATTAAATTTCCATTTTCGTCCGACGGCAGGTGTCCTGAAGTCACAGCCGTGTTCCCCGTAATGAGAACGTTTCGATAAATACCCTTCGGTGCCAGCGGATCTGGAAGTTCGATACCTATTTTCCGAAGAGACTCTTCCGGAGACTGCATAACAAAAACTCTTTTCTTGATAATGGGTCGCTATTTTTAGCTAGCTCAATTGATCACTTTATTAAGTGGATATTCGACAATTCCTTCCGCACCAACCGAACTCAAACGCGGAATAATTTCACGAACAATCGACTCTTCAATAATTGTGACGACAGAGACCCAGTCTGTATCGGCCAAATCAGATACCGTAGGCCTTTTTAGCGCGGGAAGGAGCAACAAAACCTCTCCCAGATTTTTCCGCGGAACATTGAGCATCAATCCCACGAGATCTTCCGCATTCATCGCGCCTCGGAGGAGAAGAGCAATGTCATCGATTTTTTCCCGCTTCCAGGATTCCTGATAGGCATCATGATTTGCAATGAATCGGGGCGTACTCTGGATAACCTCAGCAATAATTCGTAGATTATTTGCCCGCAGTGAACTGCCTGTTTCTGTTACCTCGACAATCGCATCAGCAAGTTTTGGTGGCTTCACTTCGGTCGCACCCCAACTAAACTCAACGTTCGCTTTCACTCCATGCTGCTCAAAGAACCGTGTGGTCAAACCAACCGCTTCGGTAGCGATTCGCGCGCCTGCTAAATCTTGAACCGACTGGACAGCGGAATCGTTCGGGACGCAAAGTACCCAGCGAACTGGACGACGACTTACCTTTGAAAAGACCAGTTCACTGACTTCATGCACATCGGCGCCCGTTTCCATAATCCAGTCATGTCCCGTAAGCCCTGCATCTAAAACTCCTGCAGCAACATAGCGCGCCATTTCTTGCGCACGAATTAACAGGCACTCGATATCTGGATCATCAATCGAGGGAACATAGCTTCGGGAACGAAAGGAAATTTTGTATCCCGCCCTGCGAAAAAGCTCTCCGGTGGCCTCTTGGAGGCTACCGGCGGGGATTCCCAACTTCAGTATTTTTTCGCTGTTCATTTACGGTAAACCTCCTCTGGGTCAAATACCTGCTCTCCAATAATCTCTAAACCGTCCGATGTTTTCTTTCGAAAGAAACAACTACGGTAACCACGATGGCAGGCGGCCCCACCTATTTGACGCACCTTCAATAACAGCGTATCCCGATCACAATCGAAGTACACAGAATCAATCTCCTGGACGTTGCCACTTTCTTCTCCTTTTCGCCAGAGCTTTCCCCGTGAACGACTAAAATAAACTGCACGTCCCACACGAAGCGTCTCTTCGTAGCTCTCTTGATTCATATAGGCAAGCATCAGCACTTCGCCAGTCTCGACATCCTGTGCAATCGCGGGCAGCAAACCATCATGGCCCTTGGAAAAATCTGGAAAGTCTTGCGTTTCTGGGCTCTCAGAGGTACTCATACGATTCGATCTATCCAGCGAAAAGGAACGGGGTTAGGCTTTATCACAATCCAGCATAACCTCCACGAAACACCGAGGCCAGGAGGGATTGCTTTAGCCCAAAGCTGGGGTCTTATCCCCTTTCTTGAAAGAAAAAAGCAGCAAACAACAGGACTGTACCATGCAACTGAAGGACCGTTCTTTTCTGATCACTGGCGGGGCCTCCGGCCGTGGAGCTGCTTGCTGTTGCGAACTTGCATCAGCTGGGGCTCGAGTCACGATTGCTGACCTGAATCAAGAAGCGGCAGAACAACTCATCGACGAATGTGGCACAAGTGTGCATTTCAGGCGAACCGACGTTCAGAACCCCGAGCAAATGGAATCTGCCATCAAGGCCAGTCTCGATATTCATGGCCCACTCCATGGCCTGATCACCTGTGCAGGCATTCTTCGCGGGGCACGTCTTGTCGGCCACGACACGCCTCATGATTTGAGCCTCTTTCAGCAAATCATCGGCGTTAATTTAGTTGGTACTTTCAACGCCATGCGATTGGCCGCAGCCCATATGATCAACACCCCTAAAGATGAAGAGGGGGAACGGGGAGTGATCCTCACAACGTCCTCCGTTGCTGCATGGGATGGACAACTCGGCCAAGCGGGTTATGCAGCAGCGAAAGGAGGTGTAGCCAGTCTGACCCTCCCGGCGGCACGTGAACTAGGGCAACACGGTATCCGCGTGGTTTCCATCGCACCAGGGATTTTCGACACACCAATGATGGAAAAGGTAAGCACTGTCATTCGCAACTCTTTAGAAGCCCAAATCCCCTTTCCACAGCGATTCGGCCACCCAAGTGAATTTGCCCAATTGGCCCGTCAGGTGATCGAAAATCGCATGCTCAACGGGATACTCATCCGCCGGGATGCGGCGGTTCGCATGAATGCGAAGTAATCTTCCGGCCGGACGACCGCAAGCAGGAGGATTCAAAACCAACCTCGCTCCAAATACCAATCCACCGTTTCTTGTAACCGATCCTCGAGCGATGCCTTTGTCTTGAAACCAAGTTCTTGCTTGATTTTTTCTGCCGAGCAAATCCAACTCCCAGCGGCTCCCTCGCGGGCCTTATCCAAAGAAAAAACTCCCGGGCGACCACGCAACTGCGAAACAATCGTAGCAAGTCCACCAGCGGTTCGAGCCAGCGCATCGGGTACTGGCAATTTAAGGATGCCAGTTTTGCCTAGGGCGGTGCCGATCATGTCGCCAAGATCGCTATAGAAAGGCGTTGCATCGTCACAAACGAAGTAACACCCCTGGCGGAAATGATCACAACTGGCATCGGCCGGATCGACACGTGTTCCCCTCTGCGCTGCCAAAAGAATACTATCTGCGAGATCCTTTGCATGGACCAGTGATATTTTTCGGCGATGACGCATTCCTGGCACGGGATGAATCCCGAACCGCTTAATCGGTCGAAAGATATAAAATCCACTTCGGTCGCCACCACCAAAAACAAACGGCGGCCGCAAAATGGTCACAGGAATACGGTCAGCCAGAGCAGCAGCAGCCAATTCTCCGGTCCGCTTGCTCCTTCCATAGTGCGAGATTGGGTTGACTGCATCCAGCTCAGTACGCAGCCGACCTTCCGACGTCCCCGCAGCTGCGATACTCGAAATCAGGAGAAACACGGGGGGAGTGCTCATTTCAGCGCATGCGGTGACCAAGTGCCGCGTGCCCTGACCATTGATCTGATCGAACATGTGCCTTGTAAGAGCGGTCATCAATCCGCCTAAATGCACGACAAGATTTACATCTTGAACTGCCCGCTTGAGCGTCTCTGGATTTGAAAGATCGCCTTGGATCCGCTCGACTCCTTGTACTTGTAAGGATTGGCTTCGCTCAAGATTTCGAACGAGGCAACGCACCTCGATACCACTGGCCAAGAGGGC
>JAUWIQ010000419.1 GCA_030605285.1 Planctomycetota bacterium | reverse complement strand
TGTAGAGAGTCCGGCGGTGTAAGCCTTCCCCCGCATCCTGTTCATATTCGCGAGTGTTGCCGCCAGGAAGTCCCCCTACATCCCAGATATTAATGGGCTGATAGGGCCGGACACTCGGCCCGTACATTTTGTCGGACAAGAGTCCACTTGATGCCAGCGCGTAGTCGCGAATCATCTCGGCATCCATGCGGAACCGCGGACCCCGCGAGAGCAGTGCGTTGTCGCGATCGACAGTAATTTTTTCTTCGCTCGTCTGGGCCGATTGACGATAGGTATGGCTCATCAGCATCTGTTTAAAAAAGGCCTTCACATCCCAGCCGTTTTGCTGGAAATCGATTGCCAGCCAATCGAGAAGTTTGCCATGGCTCGGTAGCGTGCCAGTGACACCAAAGTCTTCGGGAGTCGGGACGATGCCTCTCCCAAAAATTTCCTGCCAAAAGCGATTCACCGTGACGCGCGCGGTAAGGGGATTTGCTGGATCGACCAGCCAGCCGGCCAGGCCGAGGCGATTTTTAGGTGCGCCTTCCCGCATCGGATGCAGAGCGGCTGGAGTATCGGCCGTGACCTGTTCGCCCTTTTTATCGTACTCACCCCGCATCAGGATGTGCGCCATGGCGGGTGTGTCTTTGCGTTCGCGCTGGATGTGCGTCATGGGGCTGCGATTGCGGATAGCTGCCTGCTCTGCCTGTCGATCAGTGACAGACCGGGAGAGGGCAGGGAAATCACCATCGAGCGTTGCGAGGTAATGCTCGAAGACTTCGTCGCGGGCTTTCTTTTTGGCGTTATTATGTTTCTGTTGTTCGGGATCGGCCTCTTGGTCGGTCACTTCAGCAACCGGCTCCTGAGCTTGGGCAAGGGATTGATGGATCGCTGGGAGATTTGCCAGCGCCTTGACCTCGCGAGGATAGAGAGCTCGGCGATAGATCCGCATGTCCTGCACTGCACCGGTGAACGGGGCGCCGTCGCTCCGGCGTCCTAGACGCAGTGGAGTTTCGGCAACGATCGAGGCATCGGTAGGCAGGGCGTCTTTCTCGACCAAGAGTGGTTGCTGGTTGCCATTGAGGAATATTTTGACACCACCCGCTTTGCCTGAGCCATCGTAGGTTGCAAAGACGTGCTGCCACTGATTTTCCTGGAGACGGTTTTGGTAGACCCGCGTCTTGATCGCCTTTTCGGGCCATTCGCTTATCAGATGCACAGCAAAGGCATTGCCGTTCTGCCATAAATCCCAGCCGCGGTCTTTATTGCTTTGGTCGATACGGGCGAGAATCGAACCGGTGTTCTTCTTGCTGAGGGGCTTGACCCAACCGCCGAAGCTAAAGGGCTGGTCTTGTTCGAAACGTCCGAGGTCTCCAAGTTCAAAATGCGCCTTTTCACCCAAGAGCGGCGCTTTGCCGAATTTGCCGCCCTCGATCCACTGCGGCGCACCCGGCGAACGATGCGAATTTTGTTTTTGTGTGTCCGCCGACGTACTGCGGATTGTATCGCCTTCGGCTTCAGCAAGCGGGAGACGCAAGATGTTTTGGTCGGCAAACAGCCCTGCCTCGAACGAATGCGGTGTGGCTTCGGTCAGCCAAGTGTCGAACTGCGGCTCAGCAACACTGCGACGATCGTCGCGTACTTTTTCTGCTGCGGAAATTTCTGCCGGTACCTCCTCCCAACGAGGTCGATCTTCATCACTGGGGAGGACGAGGACAGGTCCGAGACCGTCCTTGGCATTGCCATCTTTTGCCCTTTGGGTGGTATTACGGAAAAAAGCAGCCAAAGCATAGTAATCCTTCATCGAGATCGGGTCGAATTTGTGAGCGTGGCACTGGCAACAATTGGTCGTCACACCCAGATAAATCCAACCGAGCGTCTGCACCCGATCTGCGGCGTAGATGGCCAAATTCTCTTCATCGATGGTTCCCCCCTCATTGGTCGTGATATTGCAACGCTGCAGCCCGGTCGCAATCAGTTGGTTATCGGTTGGATCAGGAAGCATATCACCGGCTATTTGCTCAATGGTGAACTGATCGAAGGGTTGATTGGCATTGAACGCACGAATCACCCAGTCGCGATAAGGCCACATTTCACGATAATTGTCGAAGGGCATTCCGTGCGTGTCGCCATAACGTGCCGCATCAAGCCAATAGCGGGCGCGGTGCTCGCCCCACGTGGGCCGCTGCATCAATCGGTCGATCCAGGCCTCCATCGCTGCTTCGGTATCGCGGCCATAGTCGATTGCAAATGCCTGACTATCGGTTGGCGACGGAGGTAGGCCCGTGATATCGAGATGCAGCCGCCGAAAGAGAGTCAAAGCATCGGCCTCCGGTGCCGGAGCTAAACCCTCCGCTTCGAGGCGGGAAAGTACAAACCGGTCGATAGGATTTTTGATCCATGCTTCATCTTTCACTGCGGACGGTTGGGTTTTTTTTGGGGCAATCAACGACCAGTGCGGTTGATATTCAGCGCCCTTCTCGACCCAACGCGTGAGCGTTTCTATTTCCTCAGCGGTTAAAGCCTTTTTCGTTTCCGGAGGAGGCATCAAGGTTTCGGGATCGTCGGAAAGGATGCGCTGGATCATTTCACTTGCATCGAGATCCCCAGCGGTGATTGCCCCCATCTCCACCGCGTTTTCGCGTTGATCGAGTCGCAGATCCGCCTTCCGCGAGGCACTGTCGGCGCCATGGCAGCTGAAGCACTTGTCCGAGAGAATCGGGCGGATGTCGCGGTTGTACTGTGGCGACTCAGCGGCGAGCCGGTTGCCAGGGCACCAGAGCGTGACCGCGAGCACCAAAGCGATAAGGGTCGATTGCTTCATCGGCGGGAGCTCAAAAAGAGGTGTTTGAACTCTTTTAAGTCTAGCCGCTGGGCGTTTTTGGGACTAGTGGAAAAAGACCGGCAGCCGATACTATTGGCGCAAAATGTTATCTGGCAATGCGCTGCCGGCCCCCCGTTCCCGGCGGTAACTTGCGGAAGCTCTCCC
>JAUWIQ010000281.1 GCA_030605285.1 Planctomycetota bacterium | reverse complement strand
TTGCACGACGCCCACGACGAGTATCGGGTCAATGGTCAATTCGGCAAAGACGGTGCCCCAAACGCCGCCTGGAACCGAAGGACTAAGCGGGGATTCGGAGAGTAAGAGCAATGTGGTTTCCGCAGGCGACTCCAATTGTTTTAAAACCTTCCGGCCTGCTACAGAGATGGAATCCGAATTCAACTTTCCAGGCGGTTTTTCTTGCAGCGGAACGAGCGGAAGAACAGGTGTTTCCCGATCGTGGGAAGTGGTCGAATCGTTTGCCGAGATTTTGGTGGGGGAAATAACCTGCGGCAAAGGATGGATTGCGGGTTCTGGAGGATCGAGCACCGCGAGAAAATCAACGGCTTGTTCTTCGATGTCGAGCATAACGCGTTGAAGCTCGGCCATTAGGGCTGTACTAGATTTCTTAGGGGGGGGTTATTCGGAGAGATGCGTTTCTTGAAGTTCGGAAATCAACTCCGAGATGACCTGGGGCTGTATGGGGATCAGCGGGTGTGGTTTGCCGAGCGTTGTGGATGGCGCAGGTTCTGGGGAATCTGGCGAAGAAGTGAGTTGCTGTGCTTCTTTTGCCGCGTGGGCCTCTCGATGAACCATCCAGATCGGTGTACCGGTCTCCTCCTCGCCCTTCGTTTCGACAATCTTGTCCTGTTCGGGCGACACCGTTTCTGGTTGCTCCGGAGACGCGTGCTCGTTGGAGTGTAATTGAACAACGTTGTGTGCATCGATGCCAACAAAGTCAGTGATGCTCATCCCAGTCCCGTCGGGGGTGTGTTCTTGTAGCGTACAAGGCGGTTTCTCGCTTGGAGGTTCGTCCGGATTAAAAACAGCCTCGTGTTGTTTGTGATCCAATGCGGTTTCAATCGGCATTTGGTTTTGACAGACGATGGTATGATTCAACTCCGTGTCCATGGATTCAGAGGAGATGTTTTCATGGATTTCGGGTGCTGCAGGTATCTCGGCTTCGCTGAGAGCAGAGTCCACATTATCCACAGTTTCAGTCAAGACCTCGGTGGACGGCGAGTGATTTTCCATCGCATCGTTGGCTTCGTCATCGAGGCTTGCGAACTCAATGACCTGACTACCGGATTCCGGAGTTTCTGAGGAACTCTGCGTAGTCACCGTTCCTGTCGGGAGTTGTTGGAAATCGGACCAGGCAAGTTCAATTTCACGCTCACCCAGTTGGGGAACCTTTGCCTGGGCTGCCAACAGAAGTGCATGATCACAAAGTTGATTAATGAGGCGTGGACAACCGTCGGCATAGCGATGGATTGCTTTCAGCGCATCCATTGCCCAAAGCCGATCTGGATTCGTACCCGCAGTTGCCGTTTGAGCACGCACATATTGATAAGACTCTTCCGCTGCGTACGGATGCAAATAACACCGGACAGCAACGCGTTGATTGATTCTGGACAGGCGTGGGTGGGCAAAGCGTTCTTCGAGCCCACTTCCCCCCGCCATGAGTAACCGCACGCCAGGATTGGCTTCTCGCACAATGTTGGTCATAAAACGCAGTTCTTCAAACAAACGAGGGGAGAGCAGGTGCGCTTCATCAACGATCAATAAAATCCCCTGCGAGCAGATTCCTTCAGATGATAAAGCGTCCATGATCGCCAGACGTAACTCTCCATCGGTCAGCCGCAGATGCGGAATTCCTATTTTGTAGAGGATCGCCTGAAGCATCTCCCGACAGTTTGTCAGCCGCAAATTCGCAAGCAAAACGGTATCGATCTGTCCGCGGAAGTGTTCGGCAATAACTTCGCAGAGCAGAGAAATTCCGCATCCGGGTGGGCCCATGACCAATCCGCACCCCTCGACTCTTTCGATGCAGCGGACCAAGTTCTGCCGTACCGATTCGATGGAGGTCGCGGGAAAATAGCGGCTTGTTACCGGAACGGCCAAAAACGGTCGGGCGGAGAAGCCATAAAAAGATTCGTACATTTTTAGCTCCGAGTTATTTCCGATAATTGGCGGATACCATCGGCAAGTGCCGTAACCGGTTGTCCAATAAATTGGCGGGCAAATTGTTTGTCGAGGAGGGCTGTGGCAACGGCCGCGAGCAGTATTGCGATCAATACCCACTCGCCAACGGTGTAGATGCGGCGAAAGAGGATTTGAGGTTTTCTGCAGGCCGTGTGGTCTGCAGAAGGTGCAATGTGTGCAAGGACCGAGGTTTGCAATAGCGTTTCGATTTCGCCTTTGTTCTGAATAGTCCCCATTCGGTGGTTCCAGATTAGAATCGTCGCGGTGAGCAGGAGGGTCACAAGAAGGCAAACGGCAAGCACACCCAACGAAAGCGGTGGACTTTCTCGGGAAGCGATTTTTGCCGGTACCATGTGCCAGTTTGTATCGGCGAGCGAGATGTCGGGAGGGTTTGTGGCCAATTCGGATTGCATCAATTGGCTGCCGAGTTGATTAACTGATCGAACGGCAAGTTTGGGTCGCTTTTCGACGCAGAGGAGAGAAAAGTTAAGAAAGAGCGGTGTCGAATCGGTATCGATGCGTAAGGAAATACGATGGTCATTGAGGGATTTCGTTTGCGTGAAAACGGTCTGCTTAGGGTTTTCTTCCCCATGGATTTTTTCTGAGCTCAGTTGTGCACAGACCGCTCGGGTCATGATCTCTTCCCAAAGTTCAGTCGATGGCCAAACAGAATCGATGTTTTTTCGGGTAAGCGTCATCTGGGCTTCGGCCCCAAAGGCATCGGCTTGCCATCGGCAAACGGTGAGTGTGACCAGGAAAATCACCAAACCGATCACGATCCCACCGTAGACCGGCCTTGGTCGTGGGGGCGTCGATCCGTTCCCGGAAACACATTGTGGAAGCTTGCGGGCCATCGATGTTTCAGATTGGAGTCCATGGAAGGGGTCAAGTGGCATTACGGTTTCGAACACTCCCTATGATTCGACATCGACTGCACCTTGCGGCAACTTGAGGTGGGTTTGGTACAGGTTTTCAGCTAGCACTGCTGGCGTGCGAACGTACATAACCTACGGGTTTTGCGCACTTGGTTTACCGTCTTTCTCGCGCTATAATCTCCCACACCGAATGGCGGTACAGGGAGGGTCCGTTTTTCTTTGACCACAGGGTTTCCCGCAGCGTGTTTCGCATCAAAATTTGTGGTTTGACCAGTACCGAAGATGCCCGCATGGTTTCGGCAGCGGGTGCCGATGCGATCGGATTGAATTTTTATTCGCCGAGCCCGCGTTCACTTTCGGTGGATATGGCACTGCAACTCGTGGATGCTGTTCCCGACTCGGTGGCGCGCGTCGGGCTCTTTGTGAATGCGACGGACGATGAAGTCTGCCGGGCGTTCGATCACCTTCGGCTTGATTTCATCCAGCTCCACGGAGACGAGCCTCCCGAATACCTGCTGGCCCTCGGAGGGCGGCCGGTGATTCGTGCATTTCGCCTGGGTCCGGGTGGATTGGCCCCCATTCTCGAGTATCTGGCAGCCTGTGCCCTTCCGGAGGTGAATCTTCAAGCCGTCTTGATCGATGCCTACGATCCGCATCTTTATGGAGGAACAGGCAACACGGCCGACTGGGAACACCTTGCCAGCGAGCGGACAAAACTCGAAAATTTACCCTTCATCCTGGCCGGGGGTCTGAACGAAAAAAACGTTGCCGAGGCGATATTTCAAGTTCGCCCCGACGCAGTCGATACGGCAAGTGGAGCCGAAGCCTCTCCGGGTAAGAAGGATGCAAGTCGCGTGCGGGCCTTTGTGCAAGCAGCGCAACAGGCGTTTTCTTCTGGGCGGTGAACAAGGGGAATTTCCCCTGGTGTAAACTTGTCTTTTGAACTGAAAAAGCTCTGTGATTTGGCAGGTTGAAAGCGTATCATACTGAGGCATAGGGAACATGTGTATTCCAGAGCAACCCGCAAGCTGACTGGGTCACGCATTCCTTTCATTTCAGATCAAGAACAGGAGCGGAACCGTGTCACAGGTTGAAACCAAGATGCTCACTTACAAGGTGGTTGATT
>JAUWIQ010000241.1 GCA_030605285.1 Planctomycetota bacterium | reverse complement strand
TGGTACAGCGTGCGGACGCCCGTAACGGACGCGGATACGCGCGGGTGCTACAGGGCAACCATCTTGAGGCCTGTTCGGATGCTGAGGAGGCGGTCAAACTGGCGGGTAATATTCCAGAAATCCTTGTCAATGCTGCCGCAATCTATGGCTTGGCAACTGGAATTGCCCAGTACGAGGTTCAGGACCAAAAACTGGCGGATGCCCGCGCAAATCGCACCGTCGCCCTGCTTCGCAAGGCGCTCGAACTCGGTTTGGATAAGGCAATTATTCGCAAAGATCGGGCATTTGTACCCTTACTACACCGCCCGGAATTCAAAGCCATTATCGAATGATTGTCCGACCCCCTCTTATTTGGGAAGACATTCTCTGTTGCCTTGAGACAGTTGTGTTGATGATAGGAGTAGAGCACACCCCGCCTGGGGGGGACTTTAGTGTCAATTTGCTGGCACTAATTCCCATTTAAAAATACAATTGAGGGATAGGGTGAGGGATAGGATAGGGTACTTGATGTTCCAGCGTAGCTCTTCAAAACGGACAAGGCGAAGTTGCAGGGGTCGAGGTACACCGGTCGGTCGGCGACAGGCTGGCTTGCGACTGGAGTCTCTTGAGTCGCGCCGGTTGCTGACGACGGTCGGCGTCGATGGCGTCGATGGCGACGATTTGCCACTGGCCGATGCCTACATGGTGTCGCGAGGCGATTTTTCCGTGCCGGTCACGCCAATTCATAGCGGCACGGACATCGCGACCTTTTACGACTACGACACAACACACTCCTATAGCTCGAACACAGGCTACGAGGCTTCCGATCGCATTACCCTCCTGCTCCACGAAGACCCGTCAGCCGACCTGGGTCTGGTGGTGTTGATTGACCATGTGCCCGACGGCAGCGGGGGATACGCGACCATCCTATTTGACGGTATGGAGTCTGCGGATCTTGCAGTCCTGGACGATCCAAACAGCCCTCATGATAGCTGGAATCCAGACAACGGGATGCTGGGATGTACTTGGCTCGACAATGCTACGGACGGTATTGCGTTCAGCAACCTTGGCGACGACTTCTTCATTACCATTCAACCCGACCTGTTGCAGGGCATCTCGGGTTTTGATGTCATCACTGGCGATAATGGCTTTCGGGTGAGTTTGCCCGCAGGCGATGAGGTGATCACCCTTCATGTAGAGCATGCACTGTCGGTTTCGATTTCACCGGAGTCCATCGGAGAAGCCGACGGATTGGCGGCAGCGACAGGTACCGTCGCTCGCAGTGGAGGTCTTGCGGAGGATCTTCTCGTGACACTTGCCAACAGCAATCAAGCTGCGGTGAGTGTGCCGGTAAACGTTTTGATTCCGGCCGGCCAGATTTCGGCAGCTTTCAATATTGATGCGATTGACAATTTGGTACCGTTCGATTCGCAGTCGATTGTCATTGCAGCCAGTTCTCAGTCCTCAGCCAGCGCAGAAGCCTCACTCGAGGTAATCAATGACGATTCACCCATACTTCTAGGCCATATTACCGTTGCTTTTTACGACGACACGGGAGAACCATTGCCCATGGGGTATGCTCCCGTAGGCACAACAGTCGTGCAGAAAATGGCGGTCAACAATACAGGAAATCTTGCGGTCCAGAACGTGGTGGTTCTTGATAACAATGGAACGCCGAACGATCCGAATGACGATATCAGTGCGCCCGCAGTTCTGGTGGATGGCCACGTGGTGGGCGATACGAATCAGGACGGCCAACTAGATCCTGGCGAGAGCTGGCAGTTTCGCACAAGCCGTGTCGCCACGGCCGGATCGCATACAATCGGCTTTTCCACAACAGCGCTGGAACCGTTGACCGACGTGGTCGTGAACGATTCGGTTTTGGGCACTTACTTTGGGGCGTCTCCGACGGTCTCTCTGTCGCAGTTGATCGTGGGATCTGGTCAGGATGCAGAGGGTGGCGTGTTGGCAGCGACTGGCGATCCGGTGCCGGTTTTCTACTCGGTGCAGAATCAGGGCAACGTGGCCCTCGACTCGGTGGTGGTCTCCGCTGGGGATTACTACGCGGGGGATACGAATCAGGACGGCCTGCTCGACACCAACGAGGTTTGGGAGTTTGTCTCGAACCATACGGCGGTCGCGGGCCCGCAACAGATCGTGGCGAGCATCTCGGCGGTCGAGCCCGTGACGGGTGGGGTGGCGAACGATTCGGTTTTGGGCACTTACTTTGGGGCATCCCCGAATGTCGCGCTGGTCGGATCGAGTCCCGGGTATGACCTCGATGAGGAAGGTCGTCTGCTCGTCGCCAGTGGCGCAGCGGTAATAACTCAGTATCAGGTGAGCAATCCGGGCAACGTGGCCTTAAGTGGCGTGCAGGTGTTGAGCGGCAACGTGGTGGCTGCAGCTGTTTTAAACGGCAATGCCAACGTGGGGGATACGAATCAGGACGGCCTGCTCGACATCAACGAGGTTTGGGAGTTTGTCTCGAACCACATCCATACCATGGGCAGCGACATCGTGGCGAGCGTGACGGCAGCAGATTCCGCGCTCGGCCTGCCGGTGAGCGATGCTACCTCAGTCGCCTACTTTGGGGTGGCCACGAATTTGGAAGTGGAAGCGTATCTCATCGGAGCAGACGGTTATCCTCTCGAGGACCCCATTGTGACGGTTGGCGATGAGGTCCACTTCCTGTACCGAGTAATCAATACTGGAAATCGTTTCTTAAAGGATCTTGAGGTGGCGGGCGCAGGACCCGTTCTGAATGGGCCATGCAACGTTGGTGATCTCGATTGTGACAGCCTCTTGGATCCTGGCGAGGTTTGGAAATACGAGTCCAGCGATACTGTAAGCCCGGGCGAGCACGTGGACTCTGTCGTGGTAGCAGCCTCAGCGGTGACAATCCCTGAAGTCGTACAGGCCACGGGAGAGATCTACTACTTCGGACAATATCGGGATCTCATCGTAACCCAGAGCGGTGATTCCGGCATAGGTTCCTTGCGCTATGTGATGGAAGATGCTCGCTCGCGACCGGATGGCGGAAATATTACCTTTGCAATCCCCGAGACCGATCCGAGCTTCACCCCGTTGCCCTATCCATCCGCTCCCTACCCGGGCTACTTTGTCATTCAGCCGCAATCCGCGCTACCTGCTCTTGATGGTGCAGTGGGTATCTGGATCGATGGACTGCAGGGTAACCAGGAATCGGATGCGGGTGTCTTAGCGCCGCAGATCATCCTTGACGGTTCGTTGGCCGGTGATGCCAACGGGTTAGAAATAATTTCGGATAACAATGGCATTGTTGGACTCGGTATCCAGAATTTCCAGGGTCACGGCATTCATATCCTCGGCAGTGGCAATACGATCACACAAAATTACATTGGTGTTGATGTCCTGGGAAGCGATGCTGGAAATAAGGGAGACGGTATCTGGATTGAGGCGGGTAGCGAGAACATGATTGGTGGTTTCGAGGAAGATCCGCAAAACGTGATTGCTTACAACGGTGGCAACGGTGTTTCCGTGGAGTCGGGCACCGGTAATGTAATCGCCGCCAATGAGTTTTTCCAGAATTTTGCGATGGCGATCGATTTGGGCAAAGATGGCCTCACGATCAACGATGTGGATCCAGGGCTGATCGACATGGACTCGGGTGCCAACGAACAGCAAAATACTCCGGTGATTACACGCATCGAAATTATCGGCGATATCGTCGAGATCGATTATAGCGTTCCCACCACTGCCCAAGCGGTCCAGGAGTCGCTGCGAGTCGAATTTTTCCTGGCGGATGCGAGCCGCCGTGAAGGAAAAGAATTCCTCGGTACCGATGAGTACACCTACGAAGATTTTTTGCGGGGTGGAAAAACGCTGCAGGGAACGATTGGAGAACTTCCGACTCAGATCTTGCCAGTCGTCGCAACCACGATTTCAGCCCAGGGTAATACGTCCGAATTCTCCGCTCCCAGGGGTATTACCTTTGTAGGTCGAGAGGCGGACTCCCGACAGCAGGAGGTCGCAGATGACGTGACTGGTGGCATCCATAATTATCTTGAAAAATGGCTCAAAGATCCGAGTCAGCTACCGGAGTCAAATCTTCCCCTTCCTACGGAGAGCGTGGTGGTCCAAGACCCCGTGATCGATAAAATTTGTGTTGGGCGGGGTGGCTTTTCAGGGGATGCTTCGGTTTGTGCGATCGATGTAGGCGGTAGCGATGATCCCTTGGTAGCGATTGGATTTGGTGAAGCAGTCGACGAGGTCACCCTGGCGGTCAACGACTATTGTTCGGAGAAAATTTTGGAGCTTGCCGACTCTCTGGAACTGGTGTCGGGCCAGATCATTGCATG
>JAUWIQ010000404.1 GCA_030605285.1 Planctomycetota bacterium | reverse complement strand
GGAACCGCCAGATCCAGAATGGCCAGTGGCCGCTGATAACGTTGGGGCTCAATTTTTCTCAAATCTTCAAGGGTCACAACCGGCTCGCGAGAGGATGTGGTGCTCCCCACAAGATCGGCTTCCAGAAGTAATTTGGGTAAGCGTTCCCAGAGGGCCGGGCGACATTGCCACCTCCGGGCCACCTCTTCGCTTCGTGTGTTATTCCGGTTAACAACCGTAATACATTTCCCTCCTTCGTCGCGCACATATTCTAAAGTCTCCTCGGCCATTTCCCCGCTACCGATGAGCAGTATATTTTTGTCGTCAAGTTGTTCAAAGATCTGTTTAGCAAAATCGGCTACCGCAACAGCGGGTACGCTGGTGCGCCGTTGATTGATCGAAGTGTGAGCCGCAATGCGGCGGGCAGACTTAAGCGCAGCCTGAAAGACCCCGTGCGTCAAAGGCCCGGTACTACCGAGCATGGTTGCCTGTTCATAGGCTTTTTTGACTTGACCAAGAATTTGTGATTCACCGACGACCATGCTATCCAGGCTGGCGGCCACATAAAACAGATGGCGTACCGCGTCCTCACCCGATTGCTGGAATAGATCGTCTAGGATCTCTTCAGGATCGATGTTGTGGAACTCTGCCAGAAAATGTGCTACTTCTTTGTGGGAAGGGTTAGCGATATCATCATTGACGGCCGTGTAGACCTCGACGCGATTGCAAGTTGAGAGTACGACCGCTTCGGTGTTCGGAAAACGAATCTGAAGATCCTCCAGCGCACTTGGTAAATCATCGGGTTGAAATGCCAGTAGCTGGCGGATTTCAAGAGGCGCTGTCTGATAGCTGCAGCCGACTAACTGGAATTTCATGAGGCGCCTCTTTCGATCCGATATCGATCAAGGTGGCTTCGCTCGTCCAACACTTGCTTTACCGTGACGGCCGACAGTCGCGTGGGATGCTCAGAAGGGACCAATTGTGTGATCGCCAGCACGAGCAGCAGAAAGATCATGCTTGCCACAGTGAGATAGGCTACTTTGCGTCCTTGCCGGGCCGGACGGTAGGCCATGTTGAATACCATGGCCAGTGTTAGCCAGAGGAGCAGTAATCCGCTACTCCATACAATGGGGTCTGTCCACGGTAGTTTGCCTTTTTGTGCGTTGAGAGCAATCCCTGAAAGCACCCCGATTCCGAGTAGAATTGCAGAGATCACGATGCAGCGACCCGTTATCTTTTCAGTCCACTCAAGGCTGGGCAGGCGAAATTTTTCCAAGGGAACACGTTTGCGTTTAAGTCGCTCGGATTGAATCAGGTACATCAATCCACCTACGAATCCGATCAAGATGATTGTTGTGCCAAGGAGCAGTGCCAGTCCATGCACGAAGCCCCAGGTTGATGTATCCACGGAAAAACCTCGCTTGTCTGGCAAGGCGTAGGCAACCCCAATAAGACCCAGGACCAGGGGGAGTATGAAGATTCCGATCGGATTTTTGGGATGATAAAACGTGAGATAAAGATAAACTGCGGCCAAGATCCAAGCGGTCAACAGATACCAATCCAGCCAACCTTGAGAAGGACTTTCTGTAAACCGAGATACCAAAAAAATTGTTTGTGTCAGAAATCCCACGGCACCAAAGACAATCATCAGTGCGCCGCGGATGCCACTGCGAAAAAACAGACGCGAAATCTCAAGCGCTAGGGCCACGCCATAACTGGCGGCAAAACAGACGACACTAATGTTGGACATGCACGTAGTTCCAAGATAACAAACAGTGAGCCCGCGCAGGGCGGATGTCAGCACACCGCTATAGGACTAATACCAAGACGCCATCGTCTGAAACTCGGATAAGGAGATACTCAATGGTCAAGCTTGTACTCTTTTAATTTTTTATGCAATGTGTTTCGATTGATGCCCAGTCTGCCGGCAGCTTTTATCTGTACATTATTGCAAGCCGCCATGACTTGAGCAATCAATTCGCGTTCGACGCGATTGACAATTTTAGAGTGCAAATTGTTTTCACGGTCCGTTGCCGCTGCCAGGCCCTCCTGAACGACTTCGTAGGAGAGCGTTTCCAGATCCGCCCGTTGACCTTGCCTGCGGACTGCTTTTTGACCTAGTCGGACAACATCGGGAAGCAACTCGAGGGAGAACTCATCTCCTTCGGCAAGTACAACCGCCCGCTCGATATAATTTTGAAGTTCGCGAACATTACCCGGCCAAGGGTATTCTTTCGTCGCCTGCATTGCTGCCGGTTCAATATGGATCACATAGCGATCATTAATTTCGTTGTAGATGTTTAGAAAGTAGACTATCAGTTCTGGGATGTCCTCGCGACGATCACGCAGCGGTGGGATAACGATCGAGACAACATTCAGGCGATAATAGAGGTCCTCCCGGAAACGGCCAGCTTCGATTTCTGCTATTAAGTCGCAATTGGATGCGGCGATCACACGTGTATTGACCTGGATTGTCTGCGTATCTCCGACGCGTTCAAATTCACGCTCCTGCAGTACGCGCAGTAATTTGACCTGTAGTTTCGGTGTCGTCGAGTTGATCTCGTCCAGGAGAATAGTGCCGGTGTGTGCGGCCTCAAAACGACCAGTACGGTTATTCACTGCCCCGGTGAAAGAACCGCGAACGTGTCCGAAGAGTTCACTTTCCAGTAAGCTTTCTGTCAGTGCTCCACAGTTTACCCGCACGAAGGGGCCATTTCGGCGACCGCTCATCTCATGAATCGCACGCGCCACCAATTCCTTACCCGTGCCAGTTTCTCCCAACAGCAAAACCGATGCATCACTTTGTGCAACTTTACGAGTGAGGTGGTAAACCTGCTGCATGGCCTGGCAGTCACCGATTAATTCAGGGATCGGTGGGGATCCATCACCCGGTGCTGCACTCGGAATGCCAAGACTCATAATAATCGTAGCCTGAGATACACTGATGCTGTCAACGGCCTACTTTTTGTTCTGCGAGTTCTGGATTGCATCAAGAATACGCCAGAGAATGACTTCATTTTCCGGGCTACTCTCGGCACTCTGATCGTATCGCTCTGCTTG
>JAUWIQ010000109.1 GCA_030605285.1 Planctomycetota bacterium | reverse complement strand
TCAAATACCACATTAATCCGACGGGGCGTTTTGTGAGTGGTGGCCCGCATGGCGATTGTGGTCTGACGGGACGTAAGATTATTGTCGATACTTACGGCGGTTGGGGGCGTCACGGGGGCGGAGCCTTTAGTGGAAAGGATCCCACGAAGGTCGATCGCAGTGCTGCCTACATGGCGCGCCATGTAGCGAAGAATATTGTCGCAGCAAATCTGGCAGAGCGTTGCGAAGTGCAACTTGCTTATGCGATCGGTATTGCCGCACCGGTTAGCGTGCATGTCGATACCCAGGGAACAGGCCGTATCGATGACGCCCGGCTTTGCGAATTGATCCGGAAATGTTTTGAACTGACGCCCCGAGGGATTATTGAATACCTTGATCTGCGACGTCCCATTTATCGTCAGACAACGGCCGGGGGACATTTCGGCCGCACGGAACCGGAACTCACCTGGGAGCGGACCGACAGGGCAGAAGAACTCGCCGAAGCCGCCGGCTTGGCTCAAGTGACGGCCGAATAACCTTTGCGATTTACGGAGAGCGGGCATGGATGCACGTGGAATGGCCGCCGGAGGATCGGTCCTTACGGGCCATCCTGCACGATCATTCGAGTTGGCCCAATTTGCGCGGGCTTGGTGGTCTGCGCTGAGCTTGTCTGGTGGTTTCCTGCTCCTCGCGTTTGCCGCGCTGATGCTCGCCCGGCGGTTTCAGGGTGGCTTGACTACGCCCTTGACCCCTGCGGAACTGGTTGGGGTGGGGGCCCTGCTGGCGTTTCTCGCCGCGGTGATGCATCGCGGGGTCCAGGTCTGCTGGCGGGGAAAAACGGTTTGGTTCTGGGTCGTTCAGTCGCTGCCTTTTGTGGGGCTGGCCTCATCCGCAGCGGCGGTTTCTTTGCCGGGGAGTTCTCCTTATGGCATTTGCGCCATGGTGGCACTTCTCGCAATGGAGGAAGGGTACTGGCTAAGAGGGGTAATTCGACGAGACACGCGCAAGCCAAGAAAATTCTGGCGTCGCCCTCAGGTGCGTACCAGACCTCTGTCACTCGAAAACGATCCATTTTCCAACTCCGATTCTCAGGGGCTCCCCGAGGGAGTGAGCCATCGAATAGAGCGTATCCGCGGTGAATGTGACCAGGATATCTGTCGTGGTCAGGTGCGATCACAATTTCAGTTGGGGCAGCGGACCGAGTCCATTCATCTTGCCTTCTGTCCGCCCTTTGCGGTGACACCGCAGCTGCACTTTGAGCAGATCGACGGCCCCGATTCCACAATCAAAGCCATGCAAATTTTGCCGTACGGGGCGCGCTTGGAAATTCGCCTTGCCAAAACCTATGCTCAGCCCATGCAGACGACGCTTGAGTTTTCAGCCATTTCTGACTGATGTTCGGGTACGAGAATAACGACCATTACTATTGCAACTGGCCAACAGCTCGTAATAATGGGTCGTTCTGCTGATTATTCTTGCCTTTTTCAGTCAATCGAAATCATGGCTCGATGGCCCCGAACGAAGTGGACGACATTATTTACCTATGTAACAATGTTTCTTTTGTTCCCACTACTGTGCTATCTCGCCATTCTTTTTGTCCGAGGTGGGTAACGTATTGCGTCCGCCCAGGGACTTGTTCATGAAGGACGAATTGCTGTTGCGACTCGAAGCCTTCGGCCAGGAATCTTTGCTCGCTTTTTGGGACGAACTCAGCGAGGAGGAGCAGGCGGGTTTGGCCACCCAGATTCGAGGAATTGACCTCCACGATCTGGAGGCAATGTTTGAGAGCAGCGCGACGCAAGAGCGGCTGACAGAATTGGCCCAGCGGGCGGAACCGCCAGCGGCTGTCCGTATCGATAGTAACGACCCACCTTATGCGGGGCGCGGAGCAGAACAGGTCGGCGAGCAGGCGCTCGCGGCAGGCAAGGTCGGCATCGCCCTGGTAGCGGGGGGGCAAGGATCCCGCCTGGGATTCGACCACCCTAAGGGGATGTACCCGATCGGCCCCATTTCTCATGCCAGCCTGTTTGAAATTTTGTTTGCAAAGATTGACGCGATTGGCGAGCGGTTTGGCAGAGGCATTCCTCTCTTTCTCATGACCAGTCCGGCGACCCATCAGGAGACCCTGGATTATTTGGAGACAAACCGACGGTTCGGTCTTGTGGAGGAAGATGTCACTGTTTTTTGTCAAGGTACGTTGCCTGCGGTGGATGCTTGTACGGGCAAACTGCTGCTTAGTGAGCGTGATTCATTATTCCTCAGCCCGGATGGACATGGAGGAATGCTCGCCGCGCTCGAGCGCTGTCGGGCCCTCGAGTCGATGCAGCAGCGTGGCCTGGAATACTTGTTTTACTTTCAGGTCGATAATCCGCTCGCGACCGTATGTGACCCGCGATTGATCGGTTGTCATCTCTTGGCAGAAAGTGAATACACATTGCAGGTCATTGCTAAAAAATCCCCGGAAGACCGCGTGGGGAATGTCGTGCAGTTGGATGGAATGACGCGTGTCATTGAGTATAGCGATCTGCCTGCAGAGGTTGCCCAGCAGCGCAATGATGATGGTTCGTTGAAACTTTGGGCCGGCAGCATTGCGGTCCATATATTTGACATCGCCTTTCTCTGCCGGATGGCCAAATCGCAGGATGTCTTGCCGATCCACCTTGCACGGAAAAAAGTGCCCTTTCTTGATCCATCAGGGCGTCGCATCAACCCGGATGAACCGAATGCGATCAAGTACGAGCGGTTCATATTCGATCTTCTGCCACACGCGAAACGGGCACTTTCGGTGGAGGTCGATTCCGCTTTGGCCTTTGCCCCGCTAAAAAATGCGAGCGGCGCAGCGACGGATACGGTCGAGCATGTATGTTGTCAGATGATGGACGTACATCGTCGTATGCTTCGAGAGGCGGGAATCAAGGTAGACGATGGATGTCGCGTCGAAATCAGTCCCCGCTTTGCGATGACCGTTGAGCAACTCAGGCAAAAAATCGCGCCGGGCACTACGATCCTTGAGGATACTTATTTCAGATAAAATTGTATTGACCGGCGAACAGTCGTCTGGTGTTGATCAGGCTGTCGCTGATAATGGAAACCAACAGTAAGAGTTATTTTATGATTCATGCAGTCATTATGGCCGGTGGTGCCGGCACGCGTTTTTGGCCTGAGAGTCGCGCAGATTTTCCCAAGCAGCTGCTGACGCTTCAAGGTGGCCGTTCTATGATCCAGACGACGTTTGATCGTCTGGAAGGCTTGGTGCCGCCGGAACGGATTCTGATCGTAACGGGCGACCGCTTACTGGAAAAAATAGCCGAGCAAATTCCCGAGTTGACGGCAACATCGATTTTGGGTGAGCCTTGTCGACGAGATACTGCACCCTGTATTGGTCTGGCGGCACTGCGATTCTGCCGCGACGATCCGGATGCCACGATGGTCGTCATGCCAGCGGATCATGTGATCCAACAGAGTACCGCCTTTCGGCAAGCGGTTCAGCAGGCGGCGGCACTCGTCGAGAATGTGCCGGGACGGATTGTCACATTTGGTATCCGGCCCACGTATCCTGCGGAAACGTTCGGTTACATCGAACGCGCTGAATCGCTGGACCTGCCTGAGCAGACCGAATCTGAGCAGGCCGCAGCAGTGCACGCCTACCGTGTCAAGCAGTTCCGTGAAAAGCCGCAGGCGGAAGTGGCCCAGTCCTATCTCGATGCAGGAACCTTCTATTGGAATTCGGGCATCTTTGTCTGGAAGGCCGCCACGATCCTTGAGGAACTTGCCCGGCGCGAGCCCGAGATGCTCGCTCACCTCCGCACGATTACGGAACATCAGCAGTCTGCTGATTTTGACGAGGTCTTTCAAGAAGAGTTTACTGCGATCCAGAGTGTCTCGATCGATTACGCGGTGATGGAACATGCCACGGATATTGTTGTCATCGAAGCTCCGTTCGACTGGGATGATGTGGGAAACTGGACGGCGCTCAGCCGTTTACAGGGCATGGACCCGGAAGGAAATACAATCGATGCCCGCTACCTTGGTCTCAATACGAAGGGATCGATCGTACGAGGTCCTGAAGATCCCCTGCTGGTGACATTGGGGCTAACAGACTGCATCGTGGTACATACTCCCGATGCGACATTGGTTGCCAATCGCAAGGATGAGGAATCAATTCGCAGGCTTGTAAAGATGCTGGAGGAGAAGGGTTGGAGAGAATATCTCTAGGGGCCCGTTTTTTGTAGCTCGCTGGGAACCGGTCGAGCGAGTCGGGGAGCTACCGCTGAAGGGGTCGTGTTCGTGGAGTGTCTTGCCATCCGGGCCAAGGGGAATCAGAATTGCGGGTTGTCGAGGGGATTTTTTTGTTTGCAGAGGGGGATGGGTTGTGATGGCAAGCTGTGTGTTAGCATATTCGGGAGGTCTTGATACCTCGGTCATCCTGGGCTGGCTGATTGACGAAGGCTACGAAGTCCATTGTGTCTACGTTGATCTGGGACAACCGTGTGAAGATCGGGAAGAGATCCTTGACAAGGCTCGCCACCATGGGGCCGCCTCGGCGCGACGGGTCGACGTTCGGGAAGAACTTTGCAGCGACTTTGCCTTCCCGGTGCTGCAGTGGCAAGCCCGCTACGAGGGGATTTATCTGTTGGGCACATCGATTGCCCGGCCGCTGATTTCCAAAGCTTGCTTGCAGGTGGCCCGCGAAGTGGGTGCGCGGGCATTTGCACATGGTGCGACAGGGAAGGGGAACGACCAATGCCGATTCCAATTGGCAGCCGAGGCACTCGACCCGGATATCGAGTTGATCGCACCGTGGCGGATGGAAAAGTTTCGCAATCAATTTCCGGGCCGCAGAGAAATGATCGATTATTGTGAGGCCAAGCAGATTCCGGTCAAGGCATCTGTAGAAAAGCCTTATAGCAGTGATGAGAACTGTTTGCATATCAGTTATGAGGCAGGTCGATTGGAGGATCCGACAACATGTGGCGTGGAAATAGTCGAGTTTGGAATGACGGTTTCGCCGCTGGAGGCTCCCGATGAGCCGGAATTACTCACAATCCGCTTTGAAGCGGGTGTGCCCGTAGCGATCAACGGCAGTTGCTGTTCCGCGCTGGAGGTCGTTGAGCGATTGAATGAAATCGGGGGCCGCCATGGTGTGGGGCGGATTGATATCGTCGAAAACCGCTTCGTGGGGATGAAAAGTCGTGGGGTCTACGAGGCACCCGGGATGACCATACTTTATGAGGCCCACCGCCAGATCGAACAGCTCACGCTGGATCGCGATCTCGTCCATTTGCGGGACCGACTCTCACCCGAGGTTGCGGAGATGGTCTACTACGGCTTTTGGTACTGCCGCAAAATGGACGCGTTGATGCAATTTATTGAAGAGGCCCAACGGTCAGTAATTGGTGAAGTCCGACTGAAATTGTACAAGGGAAATATCCTCGTAGAGGGTCGCGAGAGCCCCTGCAGTCTCTACGACGAGGCCGTCGCCAGTATGGAGGGCGGCGGTTCTTACAATCAGGACGATGCCGCCGGTTTTCTAAGGCTCCAAGGGCTACCTCTGCGCGTGCAGGCGCGGATCAATCCTCGGGATTATTGAGCGGGCGCTTTGTCTTCGAGGGGCGTGGCGCCCTGTTGGAGACTGTCTTGTTTTTCACCTGTTGGAGTGGCAGCTTTCCCTGCCGGTTTGTCCTCGCCATCCTCCACGTTACTGGCTGGCGGGTTTGGAGGGGCTCGTTCGACTTTACGTCGGAAGAAACCCTTGGGTTGGCCCTGTTTGTCAAGCCAGAAAAGTCCCGAACCGCGTTGATCGTAGCCAAACGCAACAAAGTCGTTTTGGTCCTCCGTGGCCCTCGTGATCACAAAGCCTCCACCGGGATGCCCACCAAGAGTCACCAGTCCCTGATTCTCTGTGCCCAGTACGTCAATCATTCCGGTGGTTTTCTGTTCACTGCCTTGGTTTGCATCGGAGAGGGAAAGTGACCGCATTATGATTTTAGGAATGTTTTGTCCGTCCTCCACTTGGATCTGTTGGGCATGGATTAGCGGTGCGTTGAGTTCATTAAAACTGGCCCGTTCCCCCAGGATTAAAGAGGTTGTTATCTGCTTTGCATTCAATTGGTCAACCTCGAGCGTTTTCTGAGATTTTTTTTGGGGTGTAGGGATAAACTTGCTTTTTAAAGAAATGCTGATCGCAAGAAAGATAAGCGGATAGACGATCCAGCGTTCACGTTCGGTCATGGTTGGCTCCAAAACTGGGGAAGAGTATGTTCGCCCGACCTGCTTCCCGTGCCGTCAATTCGAGATAGGTTTCGCCCGGAGAGGGTCCGATCAAAGCGAAAGCCACCACAGAGATCGTCTCGGGTGCGCTGGACTCAGTCATTCTATTATTATCTGCCCGCGAGGAGCAACCGCCAGGTGGTCTCTTCAGCGGCCGGCCTTTTAGCGACCCCACAGTAGAAGTTGCGATATCTCTTGTCTCTGCAACGGGGCGTTACTTTTGATAGAATGGAAAGACGCTCGTATTCACTCGTGGCTTCCTTTGTTTAGAAATTTTCCTCATGCCGTTATCCGAAGCCCTGTTCCTGTTGGCACAGGTCAACTCTGAAGAGGTGTCTGCCCCGGGATTCTTTTCGGCACCCACGTTCTTTTTTGCTTTAATCGGTGCCTGTATCCTCATGATCATCATTGGGGCGGTTTCCGATCAGCGTGCGAACCGCAATCAGGACGCCGCCGACGAAGCGGAGGGGCGGGACGATGGGGAGGATCGTGGTGCTGAGGGGGCAGAAGCGCCCGAGGATG
>JAUWIQ010000351.1 GCA_030605285.1 Planctomycetota bacterium | reverse complement strand
ATGACACCAATGGAGAGGCCGAGAAAGATCCCCGCAATCATCGGTCGCCGGTAAGTTCCCACTGCCCAAACCAGTAGAGCTGCCGGTAAGACATGGGCTACACGCCCCGTCATTTCGGCCGTATAAGGCATGAGCAGGTAGAGGACCGCGGCCGCAATGCCTGTTTTAATATTGTCGAAGTGCCGGTAGCCGATCAACACCATGCCAAACACAACCGCCAGGTGAGAAAGGATAGCAATACTTTTGGCTGCGGTAATTCGCCTTGGATCGGAGAGGCGATCGATAGATTGGGACGATCCTTGTATGCCACTCACAAAAAAGTTTTGTGTGGATATTTCTGGTAGCAGAGAGAGGAGCGGATTACGTGGGCCGTATTTTTCTAGTCCCGATTTTTCAAGCTTCATCGCAGTAACGGCGGGAGTATCCTCCACGGCGGCAGCCTCGTTGCCCTCCACATTTTCGCTGGCTGCGGCGACTCTTGCAGGGGCTTGAGGATCCAGCTCTGCCGGGTCGCTATTGGCAACATTGGCCATCAGGAAAAGCAATAAGGAAATGCCAAGGAATGTCATGCCACCCACCGAAAGGTTCGGTTCGAGCAGTGGCCGACGCACCATCATGGAGTCCATCAGCATCCGTACCAGGAACAGGCCCCCGATCCCAAAGAGCCAGATATAGCCAATTTGACCGATTGCCGTTTGGACCGTCGTGTCGCCCGTTGCGACCATGCTGTAGGCGACCAATACCAGACCGGGGGCGAAAAGAATCAGCCCAACCAAGTCCAGGTTGCGGATACTCCAGAAGCGACTAAATTTGAAATAGACGCAGATCGTGAGCAGCGACGAAAGATACACCCAGTTCATGGGGTGTATCTTCTTGTAGTGAAATAGGATTTCCTGCATATCTGGCTCGCCTGCGTTCGCTTAGAAGATTACGCAACGGGGGCAATCTTGCCTACACCCCCATGAGTTGCTCCTCAGCCGACGCGCGTCACATCGAATCCCCGGGTCGGGTCGCATTCGGCTCGAATTTATAGGAGTTATGACGCTTTTATCGCCTATTTTGCCCCTTTCCATGGCCGCTCCCCGGCGGGGCCCGGAAATGTCAAATTATTTAACGCGAGCCGCGTCCCGATTGCCTCCTCGCAAAGGGAATCCCAGAGCCCGGTCGGTAAACCAGGCTTATGGCTGCGAGGTCTCGGCTTGGTCGAGCCGCTGCCGGGCCTGCTCGGCCCAGGGGCTCTCCGGGGCAAGTTTGAGGAAATGTTGCCAGTGCGGTTCTGCTTCAAGCTCCCGAGAGAGCTCGTCAAGCAGTTTGGCTAGATGCAGATGGACATCGGCATAATCCGGGTGGAACGCGAGTGCCCCGCTCCAGGCTGCCATTGCCAGATCAGTCTCTCCAAGTTCTGAAAGTACGCAGCCGAGATTGGCCCGTGCTTCAACGTAATCTTCATCCAACTCGATTGCTGCATAGTAGCGTTCACGAGCCGCTTCGATCTCGCCCATGCGATAGAGCAGTTCGGCAAGCCGAAAATGAACCTCGGCATCGGGGCCGTATGCAGCCAGTGCGGTTCGGTACAGCAATGCCGCGTCGTGCAGGCGATTTTCGTCTTCCAGATGGGTCGCTGTTTCGAGCATCTCTACAGGGGTTAGCTCTTGCGTGGCAATCTCGGCAACATTCGTTCCCACAGGTGGAAGTGCTAGCGTCGGCTGCCCCTCGTCGGTCGCGGTCTGCTGGGCATTCTGTGCTAGGCGGTCAAAATCGATACGCATTTGTCGCCGGTCGTCCAGCAGGCCCCCCTCCTGACGCAGGAGGATGTCGCAACCGTCGATGCGTACCGAAAGCTGCGCAATTTTCCGTTTGACCTCCGGGAGAATCTTCTCCAGAGAGGCTAGCTTTTTTTCGAGTTGGCTGGGCGAGATGCCCTCGGCCAACATCGCTGCCAAGGCGCGCGCATTGAGGACTTCCTCAAAGGCAAAATACGCGAGTCGGTGGATTTGAACCTTGGGCTGGATGAATCCCTTTCGCTGCCAGCGGCGGACCGTCGCGGTGGGGAGATCAAGCAGTTCGGCCAGCATAGCCGGGGTATAGAGATTGCGGAGTTTGATATTCTGATCTGGGGTGACCAATCCGAGTCGCTCCCAGAGTTCGGTTTCCCCGATCACCGACACGCTGCCGTCCGCTACGCCCTGCTTTAATTCATCGTTGAGTCGGTGATCCAGTCGCGCGTTGTCGCCGACCGCCAATTCCGCCTCACCGAGGACAACACAATCCACGCCTCCATCCGGTTTTTCACAGACGATCGCATGCCGCTCGCGGATCAATTTTTGTGCGGCGCGTTTGCTCATTCCCGCAAACTTACCGATCAAAGCAAACCGCTGACCGGCTTCTACCACGGGTTTGCTCAGCGGCTTGATTTCAAGGTCATCCATGATGCACAACGTACCATGATCGGTCGGCACTTATCCAGTCGTGGCGGGGCAAGAGCCTCGGACCGGGCGGGAGGACTGCGGAGCGAAACCGGCAAGCGTGGAAAGGTTGTCAGTCGATGTCGGTAAACAAACCGCAAGCAGCGATCACTCGCTGGGGGAGGTGTCCAGCGGCAGAGTGTTTTCCGGTGGATTCTCCGATTTTGCCGCCCGCAGCGTAGCGCGAATCGATTGCAGACGCTCGAGCAGTTCGCTTTCAAATCCCCGGTCTACCGGTTGGTAATACTCCCGCTCGATCCCCAAATAGTCCTGGGCCGCGACGGCATTCGGGCTGTTGTGTGCGTACTCGTAACCGATGCCATGGCCCAACGTCTTCGCCCCGCTGTAATGCTTGTCGCGGAGATGGACCGGGACCGGAAGCAGGCGGCCCTCCAGGATATCTTTTTTTGCCTCGGCGATTGCGACGGTCGAGGCGTTGCTTTTAGGGCAACAGGCCAGATACGTTACACATTGTGCGAGGGTCAATTGACATTCGGGCAGTCCGACAAACTCACAGGCCTGCATTGCGGAAACTGCCAGCGGGAGGGCATGGGGGTCGGCATTTCCAATATCCTCGCTGGCCAAAATCACCAATCGCCGGGTAAGAAATCGAACCTCTTCCCCGCCCTCGAGCATGCGGGCCAGCCAATAGATTGCCGCATCGGGATCACTGCCACGGATGCTCTTAATCAGTGCGCTCGCCGCATCATAGTGCGCATCGCCAGTGTCGTATTGAATCGCCTTTTTTTGCACCGATTCTTCGGCTAACGCCTGCGTAAAATCCAGGGGGTCCTCCTCAGAGGAAAGTACGCCCACTTCCAGAGCCCCGAGTGCCTGCCGTGCGTCTCCATCGCTGGTCACGGCAAGAAAATCCAAGGCCTCATCCTGTATTTGGATCGTGCGCCCGCCAAATCCCCGCTCGCAATCGTTCAGCGCCGCAATAAGAACACTCTTTATTTCTGCGTTGGAAAGAGGTTGGAACTGGAAGATGCGACT
>JAUWIQ010000106.1 GCA_030605285.1 Planctomycetota bacterium | reverse complement strand
CATTGCTGCAGTTGACAGGCCGCACGCTATGGGACCAGATTGTGGTGTTTGAGGGGAATCGTCGGCAGGTCGGCCCAATTCTCCCGATTAAGCTCTACGACGCCAATGCCTTCACCCTCTTCGGTGAAGTCAAGACAGAGCATGTTGGCCCGGATATCTATCAACTCTCCTCCTAAGCGGATCCTGCTGCCAGAGTGTTGAGAAATGACAGATGTTTAAATAGCACCGATGGTGTTCATCCGATAACGTTCATGAATACTGAACCCGCCCCAAAAAATGCCCGCGCGGATCATGTGGCGATCGATCTATTGCTCGGCATGGGGCTGGAAGATCCTGATCGAGGCAGGGAGAATTTGGCACGGATCACGGAGTCCGGGGTGATCTCCGATCTACTAAAAACGCTTACGCAGCAACTCAGCGAATATTTGCCACGGTCGAGTGATCCCGACATGGCGCTAAATAATTTGGCACGTTTTGTGGAAGCTTCCCGGACCCCACTCTCTCTGGGCGGATTATTCGAACGAGACCCGGAGGCTTTAAAAATCCTGGTGCAAATGTTTTCTGCCAGCCAACATTTCAGCGATTTACTTATTTCCGATCCTGAGAGTTACGATCTGTTGCGAATCACTGAGGGTCAACCGATGGAGAGGTCGACCTTGGTGGAGGAAATCTGGGCCGATCTGGCCCCGCTCGAGCACGATACCCAAAGAGCCGGTTCTGTGTTGCGACGGTTCAAACGTCGCGAATCACTCCGCATCGCTTACGGGGATCTGATTCGTGAACAGCGATTGGAAGCGATCACCGAACAGATTTCCTATTTAGCAGATGCAATTTTAGAGGGAGCAGTCCGTTTCCTACGCCGCAAACATATCGATCGGTGGGGTGTCCCGCGCGGTCCCAAGGGAGAACCTGCAGAGTTTTCCATCCTGGGAATGGGAAAACTGGGTGGATTGGAACTAAATTATTCAAGTGACATCGATATCATTTGTATTTACGATCATGATGGAAAAACAGATGGATCCCAGACGCAGACGAATAAAGAATTTTTTAACACGCTTGCAAAGGATCTGATTAAGCTCTTAACTTCGACGACAGAACTAGGATGCCTTTATCGTGTTGATCTCCGCCTCCGCCCGGGTGGTTCCCAGGCTCCGCTTGTGATTTGCGCTGAGACGGCAAAACAGTATTACGATCTTTCGGGCCGGACTTGGGAGCGGCAAGCTTATGTCAAATCAAGACCTGTGGCGGGTGACAGAGAATTGGGGCAGCAGTTTCTCCATCAACTTACCCCATGGATCTATCGGCGGTATTTGAGTCTGGCAGATATCACCGAAATCAAAGCCTTGAAACGTCGGATTGAACATCTTACGCAAAGCAAAGGCGAAGAGTCATTCGATGTGAAAACCGGACATGGTGGCATCCGAGATATAGAATTTGTGATCCAGTTTTTGCAGCTACTCAATGGGGGTGATATTCCTTCGGTTCGGACCGGTAATACCCTCGCTGCAATTGTGCAGTTGGCTGACAAGGGTTGCCTGAGTGCTCAGGAACAGGCGATTCTTTCAGAGAATTACCGGTTTTTGCGGAAGATCGAGCATCGCCTGCAAATCATGTTCGATCTGCAAACACATCAATTACCGCGCGATGATCGCGAACGCCGGAAACTGGCCATTCGCATGGGCTATCAGCGTGATGCGAGCGAGGATCCCCGGTATTCTTTTGATACGGAATATAAAAAAATAACCGTTGAAAATCGCAGGGTACTCGACCATCTCCTCCACGACGCATTCAGAGAATCCGCCCCCGCAGAGCCCGAGGTGGATCTCGTCTTAGATCCCAATCCGCCTCCCCAACAAATACGACTTCTAGAGAAGTTTCGTTTTAAGGACCCGGCGCAAGCGTATCGCAACCTGATGGAATTGTCGCAAGAATCTTTTCAATTTTTGTCGCCGAGACGCTGCCGACATTTTTTCGCATCCATAGCTCCGCGATTGCTCAAGGCAATAGAACGGCGTCCGGATCCCGATTCCACGCTGTTGGACCTCTGTCGCGTCAGTAATTCCTTGGGGGGAAAGGGAGTACTTTGGGAACTGTTCAGCTTCAATCCACCCACGCTGGAACTTTACGTCGATTTGTGCGCGACGAGTCCCTATCTGTCTAATATTCTAATTCGCAATCCGGGGATGATTGATGAATTGATGGATAGCCTGGTCCTGGATAAACTCCCGGACCAACGCCGTTTAGAGGCAATGCTCTTTGAGTTGTGTCGGGGCGCGGAGGAACCCGAGTCGATCTTACACAGCTTTAAAAATGCGCACATCTTACGAGTGGGTGTGCGGGATATCCTGGATAAGGAAGAAATTCATACGACCACCGGAACCCTTGCAGATATTGCAGAGTCCTGTCTGAGACAGATCACAAGAATCGAGTATCCCAAGTTGGTACAGCGTGTTGGAGAGCCCGTCGTTGCGTTGGGTCCGAGGGCGGGCCATATCGCGGAATTTGTGATTCTGGCGATGGGTCAATTTGGGGGTCGTGAACTGAATTACCAGAGCGACCTCGACGTGGTATTTCTCTACGAAGGGGAGGGTGGTACCCAGCATCGTCGCTCCGATCGCAAGCACCAGCATGTGACCTCCAACCAGCATTTTTTCGGCGAACTGGGGCAGCGGATCATAAAATCCGCCAATCAGATCGGTGCGTTTGGCCGACTCTACGAAATCGATCCTCGTCTGCGACCCACAGGTCAGAGCGGGCCTTTGGCGACCTCGCTGGAGGCCTTCTCGAAATATTTCAGCGAGGAACAGGGGCACTTGTGGGAACGGATGGCCCTCTGTCGTGCCCGCGTGGTACTTGGTAATGAAATCCTCCAGGCACAGATCGTGGATGTGCTGCGGAAGGCGGTGTTTATCAAACCCTGGAGCCCGGCAGATGCGGACGAAATGGTGCAGATGCGAGAGCGTTTGGAACAAGCTAGCCACAGCGACAACCTCAAACGAGGCAGAGGCGGTCTTGTCGACATTGAGTTCATTGTCCAAATGTTGCAACTGCGTTACGGAGCATCCCGCCCGTCCTTGCAACAATCCAATACGATGGCGGCGTTAATGGCCCTCCGTGAAGAGGATCTGCTAACGGATGAGGATTTCCAATTTTTCACTCGGAGCTATCGCTTTCTCTGGCTACTTAAATCCCGTCTGCAGTTGTTTGATTTTGTAGCGCGGGATGATGTGCCCGAAGGTGATGGCTTGGTGAAGCTGGCTGCAGCCATGCACTATGCTGGGCCCACAGATCTTTTGAAAGATTTTGAAAGCTACAGGCGGAAAAATCGCCAGCTCTTTGAACGTTTTTTTGAGCAGTCTGCAGTCGCCCCATCCTAGGCGACTTGCGATTCGATCGGGAGTTGGCGGCCTCCCCGTGACGGCGATCGCCTCTTTGTCAGGAGAGGCAGAATTGTGCAGAAAATGCGCCGCTCCCGAGGGGTGGCCTAGGGGAATGTGTGCATTTTGAGGATCTCGGTTTATGAGCATCCTAAGCTATTGCCACAATTGTGACAGAGATAACAATTGCCGTTGCGTACCGTGATCGAACCGCAGTTGTCACAGCTGGGTGCGTCCAGCTGGAATTTTGAAAACTGCGTTCCAATCGCCGTATCGGACGAATCGAAACGTATGGGTGCGACTCCTGCGTCGGCTAACTGGGAGGCGCTCCCCTTGCGAGCCTTACCGTTGCCATTGAGACGATCGTTACTGGGCTGGCGGGCCGGATGAGTCGTTCCATGACCCTCGGTTTGCCCGCCGGCCTTCGTGGCGACGGGCTCCAACTCCGACTCCTCATCCTCCGATGTGCCCTCTCTCTCGGGACTTACTGCGAGTGGGATGCCGAGGCTCGCCTCGCGAAAACCGGGAATAAATTGGCAACCTAACCAGCGGAAGATGTAATCAACCACACTCTTGGCATAACGAATATCGGAGTTCTGACTGAATCCCATCGGTTCAAAGCGGGTATGTGAGAACTTATTGACTAAAACCTCCAAGGGGACCCCATACTGCAGGCTCATCGATACGGCCGTTCCAAAACTGTCCATCAGGCCACCGATGGTACTTCCTTCCTTAGCCATGGTGATAAAGAGTTCGCCCGGCTTGCCATTCTCATAGAGACCCACATTGAGATAACCCTCATGCCCATCGATGCTGAACTTGTGCGTAATGGATTGCCGAGTGTCGGGCAGCCGTTCCCGCCGTGGAGCAGAAGCCTGCTTTTGCAACATTTTGTCCGCTTCAGTCGAAGTGGATAGCGGCTGACTCTGTTTGGAGCCATCGCGGTAGATGGCTAGTGCCTTCAAGCCGATTCGCCAGCCCCAGGTATACGCTTCCGCAATATCCTCAGCGGTTACCGTGGAGGGCATATTGACCGTTTTTGATATCGCACCTGAAAGAAACGGCTGAGCCGCAGCCATCATTCGCACATGCGCTGGCCAGTCAATCGAACGACCTCCACCGGAGGGCTCAAAGGCACAGTCAAAGACCGGCAGATGCTGATCCGCCAATTCCGGCGCGCCTTCGATTTTGTCGTTCTTGTCGATATAGGCCGTGATTGCCTCAATCTGGGGTTGATCGTACCCCAGTGTCTTGAGTGCTTGGGGCACGGATTGATTGATCATTTTGAGCATCCCGCCTCCAGCCAGCTGTTTGTATTTCACCAGGGCAATATCTGGTTCGATACCAGTCGTGTCGCAGTCCATGAGGAAACTAATGGTACCGGTCGGTGCCAGCACGGTCGCTTGAGCGTTGCGGAATCCGATGCGTTTACCCGCACTGAGTACATCATCCCACAACGCGCGAGATGCCGATACCAGATCGGCAGGGCAAGTTGGATCAATGTTTTCAACGGCATCGCGATGCATTTGCATCACACGTAGCATTTCCTCCCGATTGCTTTCATAGCCCTCAAACGGCCCGACGACTGCGGCCATTTCGACACTCGCGAGATTGGCGGCGCCATGCAACAACGCGGTGATCGCACCACAGATGCCATATCCGGCATCCGAATCGTAGGCATGACCGCCCGTCATAAGCAGGCTACCTAGGTTAGAATATCCAAGCCCAACCGGACGGTAGCGGTGGCTGTTGGCAGCAATCGTCGCCGTGGGATAGCTCGCATGATCGACTAGGATCTCCTGGGCCACGAAGAAAATACGGCAGGCATGTTTGAATCGTTCCACGTCGAATGTGCCATCCTCGCGGCACATTTTCATCAAATTGATGCTGGCGAGATTGCAGGCCGTATCGTCCAGGAACATGTATTCGCTACAGGGATTGCTGGCATTGATGCGGCCCGAATTGGGACATGTGTGCCAACGATTGATGGTGGTGTCATATTGGACACCCGGATCTCCGCACTTCCATGCCGTTGAGGCCATTTTTTCCCAAACTTCAGTCGCCGGATAACTGGGGCCCGCTTTGCGGGCATCCGTGACCCAGTGTGTCTCCCATTCCTCCTCCTCAATCAGAGCCTTCATGAAATCGTCTGTGACACGGACGGAAAGGTTGGCGTTCTGAAACATGATGGAGTTGTAGGCTTCTCCATTAAAATTCGCTTCGTAACCACCTTTTTCGATCAGGCAGTGTGCTTTGGCCTCTTCCTTGGCTTTACACTCGATAAATTCCATAATGTCCGGATGCCAGATCTTGAGAGATTGCATCTTGGCGGCACGGCGCGTTTTACCACCACTTTTAACAACCGCTGCAATCTGGTCGTAAACCCGCATGAACGAGAGCGGACCTGATGGCCGACCGCCACCGGAGAGCTTTTCACGATAGGATCGTATTGTGGAGAGATCGGTTCCGGTCCCGCTGCCGAATTTGAACAGCATGGCTTCGCTGGTTGCCAGCTGCATAATGGCTTCCATGTTGTCGTTGACACTCTGAATGAAGCATGCGGAACTCTGGGGATACTCATACGGATTTTCGGGTTGCCTGACTGTGGCCGATTCTGGATCCCAGTGCCAATTACATTGTGTTCCGGTTATTCCGTATTGGTGATAGAGTCCGACATTGAACCAAACAGGTGAGTTAAAGGCGCCATACTGATGCAAGCAAAGCCAAGTGAGTTCCCGGTAAAAGATTTCGCTCGATTCAGGAGAAGCAAAATATCCGTCGCTCAACCCCCAGTCGGCTATTGTCCGACTGACCCGATGGATCAATTGGCGAACGCTGTGTTCCCGTTCGGGTGTGCCGTTTTCGCCATAGAAGTATTTGCTTACTACGACGTTAGTGGCCAACTGGCTCCAACCAGCCGGGATCTCACAGTCGGCTTGCTCGAAGAGCAGTTCCCCGTTTTCACCCTTGATCTGGGCAACGCGCTGCTCCCAATCGACCGTTTCAAAAGGATCCGCGACATCCGACGGACAGAAAATCGGCTCTACAGAGAGGCCAGGAACGCTTTCCTTGCGCTTTTGATCAAACAGACTTCGGGAGGAAACGTCCACGTCGACAGTAGCCATCGCGCGAGTCCTTTCGAGCTAGAGTTGCAGGCATCCGTACCAAATTACTGAACATATTTACATTAAATTCTTCACACAGCCCGCCTAGCCGATTAGAAGAAATCTGCCCCCGAGACGCCAAGAAGTCTTCGCACCCCCCACAAGCAGTATAAAAACACCCATATATTGTAGTCGATGCCCTTATGACTACAACATCGTGTTGCGAGGGGCTGATTGTATAACCTTTTTGTTGTCAGTCAATCACGATTTTATATTTTGTGTAAACCTATATTTATAAGTACTTTAAGACATTATTTTTATTTCTGGCCGTGACAGCATAACGGCTGCGAAGTGGACCCGCAACCGCTAGATTTTTCCGAAGTTTTCTGGTTTTTGGACCGTCTTCGTCGCGTTTTGTGAAGAAAATGAGTAGGAAAAAATTTTACTAAAAAATTG
>JAUWIQ010000430.1 GCA_030605285.1 Planctomycetota bacterium | reverse complement strand
GGTCTGCCATTTTCTGCAGACGCTCTTCAAGCTGAATCCGACGCTGCAATTCGGCATTTCGTGTTGTTGCCTCTTCGAGTTGTTCCGCCAGGCTGGGACCCTGCTGCGCCTCAAGAGGCACCGTAAACTTAGAGGCCTCGCGCAAGCGGCGATTCTCTGCCACAAGCTGTGTGCGCGACTGCTTCAGAGCGCGGGCAAATTCCCGTAACTGAGGCAACTTTTCACGAGCTTTAGCTGCTACCGCAAATGAGGAAGGGGGAGACTCGCCACCGGCAGCGTCCGCAGCGACCACCCCCGCTTCGAGTTCGTCGGCCTCACGCTCCAAGGTATCGATCTGGTTGACGATCGACTCAATCCATGGCCTTTGGTCCTCCAACGCCTCAATCCTCGCCCCCTGGCGAGCGAGGTCTGTACGGATCGGCAGGGCGGCAATCTGCTCACGACATTGTGCGCGCCGCGATTGCATGCGTTTACGCATCCGCTGCTGGCTGCTGGTTTTTTCTACAAGGCCCTCAATCTGCAAACGGTCCTCCCCGGTCACCTTGAGAACGCGACCCATTTTTTTTCGTTTTTCAGAGACGGCCTGAAACAAGTGCCACTTTTCTCGCAAGGCACACGCCAACTCGATATGACGCGCCTGGCAGGTCAGAAATTCAAGCTCCTCCTGCATTTTTACAACCTGCAGTGCCAGGCGTGATCTTTCTGTGGCCAATGTGCGGTAGCGTCCGTGGGACTCCGCTAATTCATCAAGTTCCTCTTCGATACGCTCCTTGTGTTGCAACAGAGATCCAATTTCGCAGGGCGCACCACCCGTGTTGACTAGCGATTCGCGTGCTCTGCGAAGTCGACGGAGCACATCGACAAGCGATACGCGATCCAAACCGGCACTCAGGTCGTAAAGGTAGTTTGCCGCGCCGGTATCGCTCAACGCGCCAAGTTCCTGCATTTCTCGGAGCCCGATCGCATAAACATTGCGGTAGATCGCCTCATCGACCCCACTCAAAAGCACCTGCAATGCGTGGGCTCCCTGCGGGGCCGCACCCTGACTGGCAACGGCAACTCGATCCGACACCGACTCACCGCGTCGCGACGGTACGCGAAAACCTCTGACGATCTCAAAGATTCCAGTCCGCGTTTCAACCTCTAAACTTCCCTGAGGAGCATCGGCCTGCAGGTACCGGCTTCGCCCGTCAGCGGCCGTGCCGTAAAACATCGCCCGCAGGAACTGCATCAAGGTTGTTTTGCCCGCCTCGTTGCGCCCATACAAGACATTGATCGAATCAGAAAGATCTTCCAGCTTCAGCGCGTCCCAGACCCCAAAACCGGTGACCGATATCGTGTGGATTTTCATGGCTTCAAGTTGGACCCTGCATTGCTCGGCATTCGGCGGATGAAAAAATCAAGGCTCTCCTGAATCGGCACCCGAGAGCATCCGGACTCCGAGGTCCGCTGCCCGGCGAAGTGTCCTGGCCCGATCTTCCGGACCTGAAAAAGTTACCATTCCCGCGACTCTGTCGGCTAATTCCCCTGCAGGCAATTGGGGCTCTACCTCGAGCGGCCGGGAGGCATCCGCCTGCAGATCTCTTACGTTCCGTAAAAACTCGCCTAGCATTGATTCTTCCTCATACCAGGCATCGGAATAGGACATCGCGGTACCCGCTTCGAGCGACAGGCTCCAGGCACCCGCTGGTTTGTTGTCCGCTGTGACGCGCAGCTTGGCGAGCAGTTCCTCCGCCTTCGCCTCGGACTGCAGAATTTCGATCAGGGGCCCGCTCCCAATCACCTGCCAGGAAAGGAGCAATTGCCGGGAACCCGCATTCACGTTGTGCCGCTGCAGATGATCTGCCAACGACTGTTCCAGCGTACTGAGCGTCGCGGAACTGTCCACGGCAACCTCCTCGGACTGCCAGCGGATCGCATCGGTGACTAACGGGCTGGTTGAAATATCCCCTTCGGCATTCACCTCAACGAGCGTACAACCGTGCGGTCCCGACTCGTTGGGACAGCGGCCCTGCGGTGTTCCCGGATAGTGTATCGACGGAGTCCGCTGCACACACTGCCGCTGGTGCTGGCCCCCGAGGGCCCAGTAATCGACCCCGGTCTGAGAGAGTGCTACTGGATCGCAAGCTCCGTAACCCAACGCGATCGTGAAAAGATCGTCGTCCGGTCGTTGATAATCAACCGCTCGTACCATCGAGCGTCCACTGTCTGTCGATCCGAGCAACCGCACGCTGGCTGCATTGTCTCGGCGATGTAGAAACTGACGAGTGCTCCCTGGGAACCGATGAATGTTCTCTGGCAGCAGCGAGGCAAGTTGCCAGCGGGCGGGCGGGTCGATCCGGCCGACCGCCCAATAAACCGGAATCCCTCGATCGGCCAAGCGCTCAAACTGCTCGACGAGAAACAACAAGCTCCGGGGCCCCATCTCATCCACCGCCAAGATATCACCCGAGAGGACGACAAACTCAACCTCCTCTACCAGCGCGGCGGCAAATACCCCCTCGACCGCCCGATAGGGCGCATCGACCAACGCATCGCGAAGATGCCTGGGGATCTCGGAGATTCCGTGTATCTGGCGCTCGAGATGGAAGTCACTGGCGTGAATAAATTTAAGAACTGGACTCGGCATCGGTGGTTCCCCGGGAAGGGACAGTTCAGCGACTGCCCCCATCCCTTTTCATGGCTGCGGCCTGTCTTCCATGCAAGCCGACAAAGTTTAACGCGCCCGCTCGCAAACTCCTATGCTGATCCAACACGTCCCTGGCTAGATGCTAGCACTCCCCCTTTTTCGTTCCCCAGCAGATACGCTGCGCAACGGTTGTCTCAGCCGATTCGTTCCCCTTGAGCCCCGCAACAGCCCCGCACAAAACTCCCTGGCAGGCGAAATAATTTACCATTGCTGTCCACCGTGGC
>JAUWIQ010000386.1 GCA_030605285.1 Planctomycetota bacterium | reverse complement strand
GATGGAAGTCGAGCAACTGATTGAGACGTTGCCCGGGAGGATGAATAAGATTTTGGCCCAGATCCAGAGTGGTCGCTTTGATGTCCACCTAAAACACCGCGGTCTGGAACCATCGGTCAATCGGCTTGTACTGGGAATGCTGGCCAGCGCGCTATTCCTCGGATCCGCCCTGCTTTTAAGTCAGGACATTTTGCTACTGAGGATACTCGGAGGCCTTGGCAGTGCGATCAGCCTGCTGCTCGGCTTGCGGTTGTTGCGGGCAATCAACAAGTCGGGGAATCTGGAACGCAGTGACGACTTTGAACAAGATTAGCGATCGTTGACCACGAAGGCGGTGTTCTCCGCCACAGGAAGTGGGATGTGCGTTATCCGGAGAATGGCTGTGGCGGGCTCGGCAACCGGTTCGGCGGTTGCCGAATTTGTAGCAGCCGGGCCGCTGGTGACAACCGGGTTCTCTGCAGTCACTGGCGCGATGGTTTTTTCCGGGGCGGCGACATGCTGCTGAAGAACCTGCTTGATGTGAGAATTTAACGCATCCAATTCGCGCAAGACCTCGTCCTGACGGCGTTCGATATCCTCGAGCAGTGCGTTGTTTGCGGCAGTTTCCGTCATGGCCGACATCTGTCTCGGGGGGGGCTTGCGGGATGTGACTAAGGGTACTTTCGGCCCTCGCTTTGCTGCATATTCAGCAGGTTTTGAGCTTCCCAGGGAGCTCTCTCGGAACGTGGGGCGAATTTACGGTCTGGCGCGATGTTGCCAGATCGAGCCTGCCAGTTGTCGCGGGAGCACCACAGCTGCCGATCATCAGGTTTGTCCGACATGGATCGACTGGGTCGTGGCCTCCGGCGCATCGGAAAGCCTGAATTTGAACTCGCAGAGACGCTCTGGCCGTAGAATAGCGATCGATGCGACTAGACAGAATGCGGTGGGATTCATTATTATTTAAGGGTTGCGGTTGTTCTGTTTTTTAAGTCTGTGAAAGGGAGCGATGTGGTTAAGCTGACGATCCGAGATCGTGAATCGATTCAGGAAGCGGTCCGCCGCTTTCGTAAGCTGGTGGAACGGAGCGGCATCAAAAAGGAGATGCGGCGCCGCGAATATTATGAAAAGCCGAGCGAAATCAAACGCCGCGCCCGACTGCGAGCCGAGCGTCGCAACCGCCGCAATCGCTTGATGGCAGAGACAGGCGCTGCATAAACGAGGCGTTGATTCGTCCGCCCTCATTCCTTTTGCTGTGCCGGCATCGTATTGCTTGCCGGCCTCTTAGTCGGCAGTCGCCTGAAGGGTTGCGGGCAGAGTCTCGACGAAGCTGCCGATTTCATCGCGTACCCGGCGGTAGTGCGCAAGTCCTTCTTCTTCGCTCTCGGCCTCGGCGGCCAGTTGCGGTGGGTCGTCAAATGGAACGTGCAGTACGGTGACCGCGTCCGGCCAGACGGGGCAGTGCTCCTCGGCGTGCCCGCAGACGGTGATCACAAAATCAAACGGGATCTCGGCAAGTTCCTCGAGCGTTTTGGACTGCTGAGCGGAGATCTCGATACCGATCTCCTGCATTACCGCCACGGCGTGCGGATTGAGTCCGTGTTTTTCGATGCCCGCAGAATAAGCCTCGATTATTTCTCCCAGTTTAGCGCGTGTCCAGCCTTCGGCCATCTGGCTGCGGCAGGAATTTCCCGTGCAGAGGAAGAGGAGGTTGAGCTTGTTGAGCATGCTGGGAGTTCCTGGTAAGGTTTCGTTTCAATGGTTCGCGTAGCCGTTTGGATGGCGGCGATGCCAGTCCCAGGCAGTCGAGAGGATTTGTTCCAGTTCCGGATAGTTTGGCTTCCAACCGAGTTCGCGGATGATTGCCTCGCTGCTGGCGATCAGTTCGGCAGGGTCGCCTGGTCGCCGCGGTCCGACCTCGCAGGCGATGGGCTGCCCCGTGATCTCGCGAGCCGTCTCGATTACCTGCATCACGCTGAAGCCGCGGCCATTGCCCAGGTTGTAAGTGCAGCTCCCGCGCTCGAGTGCTTCGAGCGCCAGGATATGGGCATCGGCTAGATCGGCGATGTGGATGTAATCCCGGACACAGGTACCGTCCGGTGTGGGGTAGTCCGTGCCAAAGATCATAATCTTTTCTTGCTGTCCGAGGGCGACCTGCAGGATCAGGGGAATCAGGTGGCATTCGGGGCAGTGGTCCTCGCCCCGTTCGGCGGTCGCCCCGGCGGCATTAAAATACCGTAGCGCCGCATACTTCAGACCGCTCGTTTTTTCTAGCCAGCAGAGCATCCGTTCGAGCATGTATTTTGATTCGCCGTAGGGGCTGCCCGGGCGGATCGTTTCCGACTCGGCAATCGGAATATTTTCCGGTGTATCGAAAAGATTGGCCGTGCTGGAAAGCACAAATCGCCGCACGTCGTGTTCGATCATGCTCTGGAGGAGATTCGTACCGCAGGTCACATTATCACCCAGGTACAAAAACGGCTTTTGCATCGACTCGCCCACGAGCGTGTTAGAGGCAAATTGCATTACCGCAGCAATTTCATGGTCATCGAAGAGGCGATCGATCACCATCCGTTCGCGAAGATCTCCCTGGACGAAGGTCGCCTCGGGGTGGACCGCCGCCCGGTGGCCCTGGCTGAGGTTATCCAGGACCACGACCTCATAACCGGCCGTGAGCAGCCGCTCGACCGCCACGCTTCCAATGTATCCGGCACCCCCGGTAACGAGAACTTTCATCGGGTTCCGTCCGTACCTCCTATTGTGGGGATCTGCCCTCAGACCCCACCGTTGGCGTTGCCACAGCCACTAAAATCGGCACGACGCGAAGCAGGCATCTGCGATGAAAATGGGCGACAACGCTATTTTTAACTTAAAATAGGGGAGAGGCCGAGAGAGCCCCTTCCCGCCGGGTAACCAAAAACCCCGGGTTTCATCAGTTTATGACTATACTGAAAAACATGAGCAGAGCAAGTAAACGCACCGCCTGGTGGCACCGATTTACGGGAGGTGGCAGGTCTGCCGGATCCCGTCTTCTGGGCGTAAACACAAAGCTCCGCTGCGAGCGACTCGAGTCCCGATAGCTGCTTACCGCCAATCTGATGGACGCACCGAGCGTTGTGCTGCAGACGAACAATGGCGATGTTGCGATGGAGCTGCTTTCGACGGAGGCTCCCGGGACAGTCGACAACT
>JAUWIQ010000416.1 GCA_030605285.1 Planctomycetota bacterium | reverse complement strand
TGGCCAGTTCGATTGCGCTCGGTCGGGGTGGCTTCACGCCCATGGTCGCCAGACGGGCCGGCTTGTTGATCACCAGCAAGTGGTTATCTTCGTAGAGGATGGGAAAGGGAACCTGGGACATGATCCTTTTCAGAGCACGAGGTGGGATTGAGCCCGGCAACATGGCTCCCGCAGCAGCCCATCTATCGTAACAGAGCCGCTTGATCGTGGTCAGACGCGGCGCTACCGGACATCGAGCCCGTCAATGCCGCCCTCTCCTCCAACGACCCCCGGCAGGCTGATTCTGGCCAGCGGCTCTCCGCAGCGGCGAAAACTGCTCGCCGATGCCGGGTATCGTTTCGAGGTGATCGCGCCGCAAATCGTCGAGGAGCAGGGGGCCTGCAGCCAGTGCGGGCCGGCGGAACTGGTCTCGATATTGGCTTTGAGAAAGGCGGCTGCGGTTGTGCAGGGAGAACCACGGCAGCGATTGAACGAACAGCAAGTGGACGACTCCGTCACGGTCATCGGCTGCGACACGGTCGCCGAATGTGGTGGCGAGATTCTCGGCAAACCGCAAAACGCCGAGCATGCCCGGAAAATGCTGGAGCGGCTCAGTGGCCAGTCGCACCGGGTCTACAGCGGCCTCTGCATCTGGTCCGTCAGCATTGGCGTCCCGGCCACCCGTGTTGCGGTCACCCACCTGCAGATGGACCGACTCACGGAGGAAGCGATTGATACGTACCTGCAGACCGACCTCTGGCAGGGCAAGGCGGGGGCCTTTGGCTACCAGGACGGTCCCGACTGGCTGCATCTCGAGCAGGGCAGCGAGTCGAACGTGGTAGGCCTGCCGCTGGAGTTGCTGGCCGAGATGCTCCGCGTGATCGAGGCACCCGAGAGACCTTAGCCTCGCGTGAATACAAGCTCGCCGTCGCAGGAGAGCCGTTTGTTGAAGCGGTAGCCGTCCTCGCAAAATTCGATCATCTCTTCAGGCTCTTTCACACGCGAGCGGATCACGAACCGGGCCATCTGGCCCCGAGCCTTTTTGGCAAAAAAACTGACTACTTTGTAGGTCCCGCTTTTTTTCTCTTTGAAAATCGGCGTCACCACCCGGATCTTGAGCTTATTCGGCTGCAGTACCTTGAAATATTCCTGGGAGGCAAGATTCACCAGCGGCTGATTCTTCTCTGTAGCGAGTGCGGTAACATTCTTGCGAATCGAGTCGCCCCAGAACTCGTAGAGATTTTTGAATCCCGCGGCCTTACCGCGACCCGTCGCCGAAAGGGGACATCCCATTTCGAGGCGGTAGGGCTGCATGCGGTCCAGCGGTCGCAGCACCCCATAGAGCCCTGAGAGAATCCGCAGATGCTTTTGGGAAAATTCGCGATCCCGCTTACCAAAATCCTCCGCTGCAAGCCCCTCGTAGACATCGCCGCGAAAGCAGAGCAAGGCACAGACGGAGTTTTTCGCGGTGAAGGGTGTTTGCCAGCCTTGCAGATAGCCCTCAACGTCTCGTGCCAGATTTTCGCTGATACCCATCAGGCTGCGGAGTTGCGGTTTGCTAAATTTCCTCAGCCTGTCGACAAGTTGTCCGGCTTCCTTGAGGTATCGCGGGATGGTGAGATCCCCCACGGGATCTGCGACTTCCATGCCGAGTGTTTTGGATGGCGAAAGGAGTACGATCATCTTCTCGAGTTCCGCCTTGTTTAGAACGTTTATAACGGTTCAACAACAAATCGCCTCGCAGATCGCTCACGTTCAGGTCAGGGATTTTCCTGTGTGGATAGCGTGATATCGACCATCAAATCCCCGGCAACCGCCTCCACCCGTTGTTTGAGATCCTCGACATCCATTCCCCCCGGTAAGCCAAGTCGCGCGGTAGCTCGGAAAATATCATGCCCGCTCATCGGGGCTGGAACATATTCGGTACTCAGTTCTTCAACGTTCACCCCCAACTTCGCCAGCAGACCCGCAATCTCCTTGACGATCCCCGGACGGTCCCCACCGACCAATTCCAAGGTTGTCTGTTTGGCCTGGGTTAAGACAGGCCCGGCACCCTCGGCCGTCGTTTGATCGGTCGCCTCGACATGAACTCGCAGTCCGCGATCGGCCAGTTCTGCAAGTTCTTTTTCCAATGCCTCCCGCTGGGGCTCAGGAACGTAGACCTGGATAATCCCGGCGAATTTTCCACCGAGATGCGCCATCCGACTGGCCATCCAGTTACCCTGGTGCTTGGCGATCAAGTCCGCGACCAATTCCACCAATCCCGGGCGATCCGGTCCCACCACCGTCACGATCCAAAGTGTCATCTCACTCCCCTGAAAAAGCGGTCCATGATCAACCCCCGGAAGAATAGCCAAACTGGAGAGCGCGAACAACATACCGCGTTGCGAGCAATCGCACAAAAAAACCCGCCGGCGGGACACTCGGCCCCGCGGCGGGAAAAAATATAAAATCCGGCGATACCTACTTTCGCACTTGCAGTACTATCATCGGCTCCAAAAGCTTAACTGCCGAGTTCGGAATGGGATCGGGTGTGACCTTTCGGATATGTTCACCGGAAGAAGTGCCGCGGGCCGCTAGACCCAGCGGCACTTATTCAGTGTTGCAAAAGTGTCTCTTTGGTCGTCTTGACTCGTTACCAATCCAAGCGCGCAAAAGCGCTGGATATATGTGGTCAAGCGTTCGTCCGTTAGTACTGGTTAGCTGAACACATTGCTGTGCTTACACATCCAGCCTATCAACCTGGTCGTCTTCCAGGGGACTCCCTCCCGACGAATCGGGACACGAAACCTTATCTCGGAGCGGGCTTCACGCTTAGATGCTTTCATCGTTTATCCTTTCCGAACTTAGGTATCCTGCCATGCCGCGAGCGCGACAACAGGAACACCAGAGGGTCGTCCTTCCAAATCCTCTCGTACTAAAGAAGAACCTCCTCAAGTTTCGTCCGCCCACACCAGATAGGGACCGACCTGTCTCACGACGGTCTGAACCCAGC
>JAUWIQ010000470.1 GCA_030605285.1 Planctomycetota bacterium | reverse complement strand
GAAGAATTACTTGGAATACGGCGCACGGCGGATGAGGCTGCACTCGACACACATCACCGCTGCCGAGAGCGTCGCAAAAATGGAGCGGCTGGGCCGCGTGCCGGGCCGTTGAAAAAATCCCGCTCAGCAACCCGCTCACAAAAAGGGCTCGACAATGTCTCAGGATGCACGGTTTCTGCAGGCGGCTATCGAACAGGCCCAGCAGAGTATGGAAGCAGGAGTGCGGCTGACCGGTACGCCCGGGCTGCCGATCGGGGCCGCCCTGGCGGTCGACGACGCATTGCGGGCGGTAGGCCATAACCAGCGGGTCCAAAAGGACGATCCGATCCTGCACGCGGAAATGGACTGCCTCAGTCGAGCCGGCAGACTCCACGCGGCCACTTACGCGCGGAGCACACTCTACACCACCCTCTGGCCCTGCAAGATGTGTGCGGGGGCCGCTGCCCTCTACGGTATCCGGCGGGTCGTCTGCGCCGATACGGGTTCCGACTTGGCTGGCAGTGCGCTTTGGCGATCTACCGAAGCGTTCCTTGCCGAGAATAAGATCGAGATGGTCCTCCTCGAGGATCGGGCAATGCAACAGAGTTTCCGCCAATTCGTCCGCGACTATCCGGATCTCTGGAACGAGGACGTCGGGGTGTGCTCGCCAGCGGCAAAATCTCGAGGAAAAATTTTCAGGGCGATTGGAGGTGCTTGAAACCTTTTACTCGTGTACGAGCGGATGCAGTGGCTGTCATTTTTCTGCTCGGTATGACTGGGCAAAGAAATTTTCAAATAATATGGTTCACGTGCCAGTAGTACGTGGAACCAAAACGATTACTAACGATCATGTGCTGACGCACGCGGTATTCGGAGTGGTCGCATTCTTCGCCCGGATGCTCGCAGGGAGCTTTGTTTGTTTTACGTAGGGGTCCGGATCACCCATGCACCGCTTCGCACTGCCGCGCGGCGGCGCAACGTCAGTAAACTCCAGGCACCGATCCCGACGAGCAGCACGCTCGAGGGCTCAGGAACCACGCCAAGATTTTCCCAGCCGGCAGCAACCGGGTCGAAATCGACTGGGAAGAGCGTGCGAACACTGTATTTGGCGCGGCCAACGGTTTGATCCAGCCCGAGCACACCGGTCAGGTCGGCATTGGAAAAATCGGTTCCTTCAACCTGTGCGCTTGCAAGGATTGCATCCACCATTATCGCCTCGTAAAGCCGGGTTCCAGAAAGATCGGCACCGGTGAAATCTGCGCCCGACGTATCACTTCCCGTCATATCGAGTGATGTCAGCTCCAATTCTACCGCATAAGCATGTTTAAGTTTGGCCCATTTACCATAGTAACTGGCTGCGTAGATTTCGTGGTCCATATCGTAGGGTGCCCGCTGATAAACTTCCCAGGTCATGTTCGCTCCCGACATTTCGATGCCACTGATACTAAATTCGCCACCAAAAACATCCCAGGACTGAGTGCCATCATAGAAAACAACGCTCTGTGTGGATCCCTGGTCTTCAATCCATGCTGCCCGATATTCGGAGGCGGCGAGACTGTCGGAGTTCGGGGACACGTTGTTGAGTGAGATCACGTTCGTAAAAGTTCCATCAAATCGACGGATATCATGATTGGCGCCATTTGTTTCCTGCCGCCAAACCACATGTTCTTCTGTGACAGCAACATCACGAATGCTAATAACGGGTCCAGTATTTGGTATGACCGAGGCGGAAACTCCATCGTGAAGGACCAACTCTAATTGATTTCCGTTGACCTGAAACCAGACTGCACGCGTGTCAGAAATAGTCGGATAGAGGCCTGCAGATAAAGTATTGAGCTGAGTGGTTGAGGATCCTTGTTGCATGTGGATGTCCACATTTGCTAAACCGGCCTCAGTACCATCCCAATTGGCTGTCCAGGCGATGCGACCGTTCTTTGAAACATCTGCATAGACATCGTGGCTGGTATTTTGGGTAACTTGTGTGTATTGATTCTTTGCTAGGTCGTAAGAATAGATTTCAAACTTTTGAAGGGCTGGATTGGGATCGGGATAGCTGGCTGTCCAGACCACTTTGTTTCCTGCGGATCGTAGCCCTTCGTATTGGTAATCTGCATTATTAGGTAGCAATGCGGCGGCGGTATTGTTGTAGTCGCTCCCGTCAAATGCATTAGCGCTTCGCGGATACCGTAATCGCCCCAACTGCTTGATTGTGTCGGTTCCGTATGGCCAAGCCAGACCAGTTGAGATCCTTCGAGAATTTTAGATCGAAAAGAGTCGACACCAATGGAATTTGGGTCCGCGGTGGGGAGCCAAGGGAAATTATTGCTTACCACTTTCTCGGGCTGGATGCCGCCACCGCGGAATATCATGGATCGGCTGTGATTTACGCCGGGTCGCTCCCAGGCGAGATTGGTGCCCGAAATAATCGGATCGTAATCATTCGTTTCGTTGTTGGTTATCTTCTGCACGACGTGCTTGGCTTTGAGGATCGGATAGGGCATGTATTTTTCAAACAGTGGACCTGCAATCACAGTCTGATTGCCGAGGGCAACAGTGAGAATACACGTAAAAACAACACCAATACATCTGTCAGACATGAAATGGACTCCTCGCTACCGGTAGCCTGTAAAACGACAACCTTTATTGCCGCTGTTCTTCATAGGCGTGTCTGCACAAGAATTGTTACGCAGTCGCTATGAACCTG
>JAUWIQ010000285.1 GCA_030605285.1 Planctomycetota bacterium | reverse complement strand
ATATCGATGGCGGCTATGCCGATGATGGGTAGGGGGATGGGGATGGGGATGACCGGAATCGTCGTCGCGGTCGTGAACGTGGTGCTCCTGATTGTGGTTGCTACCGGAGATAAAACGGCCATTCAGTCCTAAAGCATGCAGAACAGAGGTCTAGGCGAATGCAAAGGTTCGGCATAAGGTGAGCGACTGTGCCCCTGTAGGATGCTGAAGATGTCGGAAGAGAAAAAAAGCGAGAGCCGGTGTTGGAGCATCTTTGTCACGCTACTGATCGTCTTTGGGATCATCAGTCTGATTTCCCGGATGCTCCATATCACTTGGCAGTACCAGTTGCTCGGCACGTTGGCCGCAGCGGCGCTCACCACGTTTGTTGTTGTGCTTATCTTCCGTAGATTGAGCCGTTAGTGGGGGCTTGGCCTACTCCGCATAAAAATCCATACCACTCCAAAGGATGCACGCTGTGAGGTAAGGAAGTTACCTTGCTATTGAGCTGTCCAGATTTTGTCCCCTTTTCAGGAACTGATTCTATGAAACTCTGTTTGTTTAAAAATCAAACGTTTGCTCACACCGTAGGCATGTTTTTATTTATGTTTACCCTAGATGGTGCTTCTCTCGCTCTTGCAGAAGAGACAGGCGAAATCGATGGATTGAAGCCGCTCAAAGAAAAGATTCTCACGCAGGCGGAACAACAGGCGCTCTCCCCAGAAGAGGTGTTTTCGATGCTCCGCGTGGGAAATCAGCGGTTTGTTGCCGGAACGCTCACCCTGCGCGACCATTCAGCGCAAGTCCGTAAAGCGGCCCTCGGACAATATCCCAAAGCGATCATTCTCTCTTGCGTCGACTCAAGGGTGCCAGTGGAAGATGTTTTTGATCGCGGGATTGGCGATGTTTTTGTGACGCGTAACGCGGGCAACTTCGTTAACGTCGACGTCTTGGGTGGAATGGAATTTGCCTGCAAAGTGGCTGGTGCCAAATTAATTGTCGTGATGGGACACGATGACTGCGGTGCGGTCAAAGGGGCCATCGATAACGTCAAGCTTGGAAATCTAACAGCCATGCTCAAGAATATCCGTCCCTCAGTCGCACAAGTTGCAGACAAGGAAGGAAAAGGGACGAGTGGGGACGAAAAATTTGTGCATCAAGTGACGAAACAGAACGTACGGAATGCGATCGCGAATATTCGCGAGCATAGTCCGGTATTGTCGGACATGGAAAAAGCGGGGGACATCGCGATCGTGGGCGGTGTCTATAATATGGACACAGGTAAGGTCGACTTTTTTAAAGGTCTTTAGATATTTGGGGTGTTGGCAAACACGATTGCCAAAGACTTTAATTCACGTACCTTTTCAGTGGTTGATATTTCATCTGGCTTTCTTACGATCGTTCGCGCATGAAATCTCAGTTTCTAGGTTTGTTTTTTTTCTTGGCGGTGTCGGTTTTTGCGCATGAAGACGAGCCACCGTATAAAAAAAACACGGCCACACCGGAGCAAACTCTGGCCCGCCTGCAATTAGCGGACGGGCTGCGTGCAGAATTGGTCGCTGCCGAACCCATGATGCGGCATCCGGTCTGCTTCTGGGTTGACCCGACAGGGAAAATTTACGTCTGCGAGTCGGATCGTCAGAATCGTGGTGTGGTCGACAACCGGCAGTATTCTTTTTGGGTGGATGACGATCTGGCAGCCCGCACCGTTGAAGATCGAGCGGCGTTCTACAAAAAGCACTTGGGGAAATCGCTCGACGAGTTTACCAAGTATGATGATCGTATTCGGTTGCTCATCGATACGGATGACGATCTCAGGATGGACCAATCTTCCATTTTCGCCGATGGATTCAACGGGCTGGTGCAAGGAGCAGGTGCCGGCGTTTTGGCGATCGGTGCGGATGTTTACTACACTTGCATACCCGATCTCTGGAAATTGCGCGATGCGGACGGCGATGGCAAGGCGGATGTGCGCGAAAGTTTGCACACCGGCTATGGAGTCCACGTTGCCTTTCGCGGGCACGACATGCATGGACTGACTATGGGGCCGGACGGGCGACTCTATTTCAGTATCGGCGATCGCGGTTACAACGTCCGCACGGATGATGGTCACCTGGAAAATCCCGACTCCGGCGCGGTCTTGCGCTGCTGGCCCGATGGGTCGGGTCTGGAGGAAGTCGTCACCGGACTCCGCAATCCGCAGGAACTGGTCTTTGACGAACTGGGGAACCTTTTTACCTGTGATAATAATTCAGACTATGGCGACATTTCCCGGTGGACGTTTCTTGCACCGGGCGGAGATGGGGGTTGGCGATTTGCTTATCAATACAAAATGAAGACGGGGCCCTGGCTTCGCGAATCGCTGTGGCTGACCTACAACGACAACGCGCCCGCATCGCAGTTGCCGGTGATTGCCAATATTGCCGATGGCCCCGCCGGGCTCACCGTGTTTCCGGGCACTGCGATGGGTGAACAGTTCCGCGGCAAATTTTTTGTCAGCGATTTCCGTGGTGATCCGGCAAGAAGCGGTGTTCGCTCTTTTCGAGTTCGGCCCCAGGGTGCGTTCTTTACAGCCTCCGATTTAGAAAAGCCGGTTTGGGGAGGACTCACGACGGATGTCGACTTTGGCCCCGATGGTGCCATGTACGTGAGCGACTGGGTCGAGAGTTGGGATGGGGCCGGTGCCGGGCGAATCTACCGCATCTTCGATCCGGCCATGGCTGATGATCCCGTGGTCCGGCAAACGGCATCGCTACTGAAGTCAGGTTTTTCTGATGTTTCGGAAGCAAGGCTGAGTGAATTACTCGCCCATGCCGATCGTCGCGTCCGCCAAGGGGCGCAATTCGAGTTGGCCGATCGCAGCTCGCAGAAAACCCTCATCAGTGTGCTTCGAAGCGATGCGGCATTGCTTCCGAGGCTTCACGCCCTTTGGGGACTCGGACAGATGGCTCGTTCTAAGCCTGAGATGGACCAACTGCAAAGTATTTTCCGAGAGGCACTTTCTGATCGGGAACCGGAAATTCGCGGTCGGGCTGCGGAACTTTCCGGCGAGTTAAGGCTACCGTTCCGCACTCGCTTGGATCAGGCACTCGCTGACGAGAGTCCCCGCGTGCGCTATTTTGCGGCGCTCGCCCTCGGTCAGTTGGGAACAGATGCTTCGATCGAATCGGTGGTCCAAATGCTTGAAGACAACAACGACACCGATCCGGTGCTTCGCCATGCGGGTGTGATGGCCCTTACAAAGATTGGCTCCAGGGACTCTGAACTGCTCCTCAGGCACAGCGATCATCCCTCCGCTGCCGTTCGTTTGGCCGTGCTGCTGGCACTGCGGCGACTGAAAGATCCGCTCGTTGCGATGTTTCTTGACGATCCCCAGCAACCCCTCCCGGTCGAGGCAGCACGTGCGATTTATGACGTGCCGATCCGCGAGGCCTGGCCGATGCTTGCCAAAGAAATAGCCAACGCGTCTCGCTCGGAAGTGATTCTGCGGCGGGCCCTCGTGGCCAACTATCGGCTGGGCACGCAGCAACACGCCGAAGCGGTCGCTCGCTTTGCTACTGATCCATCGGCCAGCGAGGACTTAAGGCTTGAAGCGATCAGACTGCTTTCGAGGTGGACTCACCCGGAGCAGCGCGATCCTTTCCTGGGTTACTGGTGGCCGCTCGAACCGCGCGATCCAGAGATAGCCGCCACTGCCGTGCGAAAAAATCTTGCGGGTCTGCTCGCCGCGGCGCCGGCGGTTCGCACGGTCGCACTCGACTTGGCGGCCCATTTGGGGATTGAGGAGGCTGCGGAGGGATTGCTCGGGATCTTCCGCAATCCGGAGGCCGGTGCGGACCGGCGTGGCCAAGCATTACGCGCTCTGGCGGGACTCCAAAGCGATCAGCTTGAGAGTTTGATTGAAGCCGGTCTTTCCGACCGGCAACCAGCGGTGCGGATTGTCGCCAGAGAACTTTTGGCAGAGCGCGACCCGCAGGCGGCGGT
>JAUWIQ010000447.1 GCA_030605285.1 Planctomycetota bacterium | reverse complement strand
CTTGGGTATCCCGAGTATTCTTGGCTGCCTTGCCCGATAGAGGTTCAGACAACTCGCATCGTCCCCAGCATGGACCCTTAGAGATGCGACCGTCGTGCCTGCCAGCAACTGCTCTATTTTGGGACCGCTGAACCCAAGTTCAAAACGCCCCGCATCCGTTCCGATGTCGTAATTGATCGGTACTGAACTCTCCGCGATCAGTTCAACCCCTCCCGTATCGAGTTTCTCCAAGCGGAACGCGCTGACGGCCATGATTAGGAATGTGGAGGTGGCCACCAGGGAAATCGTGATCCCGCTTCGCTGGGGATTTCGCATTACGTTACGCAGCGCAAGCTGCACGAGCCCGAGATGCCCAACTGCGGCACGACGCCCGGCACGACGACGCAGGACGGCATTGACCAACAGCAGACCAGCAAACAGAGACAGCCCACCCGCGGCAAAAAAGAGCCCCGTCTGCAGATACACCGGGCCCGTGACGGAAACCCCGATCAACCCCAATGCAAGCAGGGCCGTCAGATCGGCAAACCTGTATCGCCATCGAGCTGGGGTGCCGGCAGGGGGAACCGCTCCACCGCCTGCCAGCCACCAGCGTAGCGGTTCACGCCGCTGCTGCCAGAGGGACCCCGCGATCGCAATTGCGCAGATTACGATACCCACTAGGTATCCGATCAGCAGACTGCCCCAATACATGTGGAGGTGTAAAAAAGGAGTACTCACTGCCTGGAGCCACCAAGTCCGCAAACCGGTCACCATCAGCTGCGCATAAACCATTCCACCCAGGACCCCAAAGAGTCCTCCCCCGAGTGCCAGGAGACTGGTCTGCAGGAACAACAGTAAAAAGACCCGTTGCCGGGAAAATCCAACTGTCTGTAGCAAACCAATCTCGCCAGCCCGCTCCTCGACCGTGAGGCGAAAAAGTAGTACCAGGAGCATCACCGCAGAGGCAATCAGAAACATCCTGAAACCCAGAAACAAAAGGCCAAACGGGGTCGTCCCCCCGGCTGCGCGAAGCAACTGCTCCCGCAGGGGTTGCAACCGAATCAGGCCTGTAGCTGCCAGTGCGGCCTCGAGCTGGCCACTCCGTAACTTTGTTTTCTCTGAAACCCCTTGTTCCGAAACACCGGCAACCATTTTCGCCGCTGGCATTCTCAGCGAAGTCGTGTCCCCAAATCGACTCTTCCAAAGCTGTTTTCCGCGGCTGCGCGAAATAAAGGCCTTGGGTGTTGCCCGGTAGGTATCCCAATATTGCTCATCACGATCTCGCACCCGCGCAGCGTCGAACGGAATTGGGGGATCCCAATCGTCGATCGCTTGTTGGTCGGTCACACCCTTGAGTTCCGGAGTGAGATGCGGATCGTTGATCGGCGTGGGCAGACCCCGCTCATCTTGCAAAGGCACAATGGCCCGCAGCCGGAATGTCTCGGTCCGCTCGCGAACGCGGCCGTGCGTTGTTTCCGGCTCGAAAAACGTAAGTTTAATCTCCGCTCCCGGCACGACACCTAAATCCTCAGCTGCCCAGTCATTGAGTACGATCTCGTCGTCCGCCAAAAGCAACGGCTCACCGTCAGGCAGCAGGAGCGGTCCAAGACCTGCCACCGAGTCGATCGCAGTGACCGTGGAGTAGGGGATTTTTCGCTCACCAGCTGCAATCCAATTGGCCAAGTAAGTCAGTGCCGGCTGGACTGTTTGGGGATCGGGCCAAGCCTCTAGGGCAGCCTGCGTCACCCTCTCCGGCAGCAGCATCCGCTCGGTCGTCAGGTTGAGGTAAGAAAAATTCTCGCTTCCCCTCGCTACGACCTGCTGCAGCCGCAGCCCATAATCTTGTAAAAGAGGGCGAAGTGCCGGAGGATCGCCACCCCGGGAAACGTTGCCATTAGGAGCGGTTACCAAGATCATGTTGCTCTTGCCCACCGCATCGAGCATCTCGGCGAGCGCGTCGCGGCCGACAAAAGCGTTGAGGGGCAGCTGTTGGCTGGGGCGCAGCGAAAAACCGCCCAGTTGATCGGTGGCAAGAACTTCTGCGACCCTGAACTGCCGTCGCCGCACGGTATCGGTCCGACGGCCCAAGGGACTGTCTGCCGGGATGCTTGTCGGGCTTCCTAGCTGCAAAAGCACCTTGTCCCCGACTTGGACATCGAGATAACTGGACGATGCGAGTCGATCCGTGAGTACAATCTGATCGGCGGTGGGACTCTTACTCGGCCCTCCCTGCCCCAGGTCCCAAAAGGTCGGGCGGCAGCCGATCACGGTCACGCCCGCCGCAATTTGTCCATCCTGCTGATTCTTAAGCGAGCCGCGGACAAGGATTGCGGACTCCGCCAGTTGTCCACGCTCTTTAAAATTGGCATCTTCACGGAGCGTGTCCGCCAGGGCATCCCGAAAAAATACCTCCGCAATCACAATCTGGTCAATCTCTCCAAGGCGACCGAGTACGAGCCCACGAAGGCTCCCCCGCATCGAATCACCCACCAACAGCGCACCGGTGAGTACCGAAGTTATGGTAGCCACCGCGAACAGGAGGGCGACGTTTATACGGCGGTGATAGCGTAAGCTTGCAAAAGCAAGACGGAAAAATGTCATCCGTCCGTTCCAGCGATGGGGCCAATTTTTGTCAAAGATTATCTCCTGTTATAGTCACTCTTTGCCGCCACAGCATCAGGCTACCGACGCAAAACACCGCAGAAGCACGTCGAACAATTAAAAAATTTGCGTCCCTATTCTAAAATGGGCTCGCCGCGACCCTGGGTCGATCTCGCAGACTGCAGGCGCAGGGCCTACAATTGGCAACATGAGAATTTTTCCCCAGCGACTCATCGGCGGTGCGGTTCTCGT
>JAUWIQ010000318.1 GCA_030605285.1 Planctomycetota bacterium | reverse complement strand
GACCGAGTTTCAACTTGCGATGGTGCGCTAACGGGGGCCCGCTACCGTCGGTGAAAATATCCCCGGGACTTTCAGCTGCGGTATCAAAAAATAAATGCCAGTCAAAAGACCGCGATTTCGCGGGCAAAACAAATTCCGCATCGTGGTCGGATGGATTAAATAGAATCAGTGCATGTCGACCCATCGCAAGCCCTTTCGAATCGCCGACTGCCCGCAGAAGACATGTGAGGGTATTTTCATTGCAATCCCAATCGATCGGCTCGCCCCTCAAATCGTACCAACTCACATCCGGTAATTCCCCCGGTTTTCGAGCGACACCCGCCAGGAAATATTCTCGGCGAAGCGTGGGTTCGCTTTTACGAAACTCGATCAAAGTGCGAACGAAACGGACAAGATCCTGATTGTCATTCACCAGCGACCAGTCAAACCAGGAGATCTCGTTGTCCTGGCAATAAGCATTATTGTTTCCATGCTGGGTGCGGCGACATTCATCGCCAGCAACAATCATCGGTACGCCCTGGCTCACGAGCAGCGTGGCGAGCATGTTTTTAATTTGTCGCAAACGAATGATATTTACATCATCCGCTTCGGCCGGACCTTCAACACCATAATTTGAACTGTGATTGTTGTCATCTCCATCACGATTCCCTTCGCCATTGGCTTCATTATGCTTTCGCGAATAACTGACCAAATCATTCAGACTAAATCCATCGTGGGATGTGACAAAGTTAATGCTGTGGTAGGGTTTGCGACCACCACGTTGATAGAGATCGCTGGAGCCGGCTAGGCGTGTTGCCAGTTTGCCACGCAGATTGCCATTGCCTCGCCAGAAGCTGCGAATATCGTCTCGATAATGGCCATTCCATTCGGCCCACCGCAGGTTGGCAAAGGTGCCGACCTGATAAGCGCCAGCAGCGTCCCACGCTTCAGCGATTATTTTGGTATCCGCAAGCATCGGATCTTCTGCAATCATCTCCACCAAGGGTGGATTGGCCACCAAGTGACCTGCGCGATCGCGACTGAGGATGGAGGCCAGATCAAATCGAAAACCGTCAATGTGGTAGTTATGGACCCAATGGCGCAGACAGTTGAAAATCATCTCACGACAGATTGGGTGGTTACCATTTACGGTGTTGCCACAGCCCGAATAATTGCGATAGAAGCGTCCCTCGTTCTCTAACATGTAATAGACGTGGTTTTCTAGGCCCTTGAAGCTAAGCGTTGGTCCCAGTTCGTTACCTTCGCAGGTATGGTTGAACACCACGTCCAGGATCACTTCAATGCCCGCATTGTGAAGCGCCCGCACCATTTTTTTAAATTCATTGACTTGAGAACCCGGTTCGTTGCCGACCGCATATCCTCGGTGCGGGGCAAAGAAGGCCATGGGATCGTATCCCCAATAATTCGGGTGTGGAAGATCATGGCCATGGCAATCCTTGATTGGAAATTCATGCACCGGCATCAGTTCCACAGCGGTCACCCCGAGGGATTGTAAGTAAGGGATTTTCTCGATCACCCCTAAATAGGTTCCCGGGTTTTCCGTGCCACTCGTCTCGGACTGGGTAAATCCACGCACATGCATTTCATAGATAACCGTTTCGGAAAGATTGCGGCGCAAATGCCGATCTCCTTCCCAGTCAAAATTGTCGTCCATGACGACACACTTCGGGGGGCGAATAATGCCATCATCCGCCTGTAGGAATGTACCAGTCAGTGCGCGCGCATAGGGATCGATCAGTCGTGCCGTTCCATCAAATCGTTGTCCCAGTTCTGGTTCGTAGGGACCGTCCGCCTGAAGGTGATACAATTGCCCGGCATCCAAGTGGGGTACAAACACACTCCAGACATCGCCCCAGCGATCCGATCCGGGATCAAAATGGACAACTGCGGTCGGTTCGTGGTCTTCGGTATTCTCGTAAAGCAGCACGCGCATTGCGGTCGCACTGCGACTGAAGATGACAAACTGGACACCCCCCTCGTGGACAATAGCCCCATAGGGCAACGGGTGCGCAAATTGCAATGCTGAATGAGGCTTGGTGGCTAGTGGCATAAGCATGGCATACTACTCTTTTGCTGCAGATCAAAAAACCGCTAGGCCTGTAAAATGTTTGCTTTTAGTTAACCTGTCCGTGTCTTAGGCCCCAAGGAAGACGAAAACAGACAAGCAATAAATACCACACGCAGCCCGGACCGCAGGAGATTTCCCGAAAAAGGAAATATTTTCCGAGAAAGCCATTACCGTAAACTTTGCGGTCCCCGTAAAAGGTATGGGATGGGTGATTTGACGGTGGCGGATTCCGCGTTCGAGGCCAGATGGTACAAATTGCCAGCCCGGCTGTTCTAGCAATTTTTCTGCCTGCGGAACCGGAACAAACCAAAAACAGGACCAGTTCCACCTCATCCGCGAAGCCGATTTGCCTTAGATCGGTCAGATGGTGGCGGTAAATCATTCACAACGACCGACCGACTTTTTTACTACGGTTTTTCAAAAAGACTTCTTTGTCGTGGTCGCAGTTCACGATTCGTGAGTTCGTATGTCTTGTGCTACCATCCAGCGCTCAAGAATCGCAACGATATAATCGATTTGTTCGTCATCCAGCGCAGTCCCTTGGACAATGAAGTGCCATTTTTTCAGACAACGGCGACAGCGGGTTGCAGTTGCATGCTGCGCCACAAAAACCGGGTGTCCCCACATCGGCGTCTGTTTTCCGTCGTTCTTCGGTCGTTCTGGCGCAATGCGGTCAAGCAAAAACTCTTGTGCGTGCTACAGGATCCCAGGAAGTGTTTTTTCTTGAAGATAACGTTGCTCATTGATACTGAGACGAAAGCGGGAACGGAACCGCGATTTCTTCATTGCCAAAAACAAATCATCGAGATCGCGCATAGCACACTCCAATACGCAATATAGGCATTCAAGGGCCAACGTATCATCGTGAGACAGACCGCTTCACCGACAGGCGGGCTATTGAACCACCCACGATCGGTGCCACCTACGGCCCAGCGAACTTGACCCTGTCTGAGGAGTGATTCACCCCTCGATACCGCCCCGCCCTATGCACAGTATTCCTCCACGCGATTCTTGAAGGCCTCGTGTTCGTCCCAGATGGCCTGGGGCAGCTTCTTGGGAGCACCTCGACCCTCGCTACCCGTTTCCAGTCCGTTCTCGAGTTCGTTGAGCCATCCTTCGCGGTTGGCAACTTCATTCTTGAGGGCCTCTTTGTTCGGGACGAGAATCTCGGCCAGCTGCTCGTTAGTCGTGGTGTATTTGAGCCCGCTGATATCGATGTGTTCCGGTTTGGGAACGAGGCCGATGGGGGTCTCCACCCATGTGTCCTTCCCCTCAAGTTGACGGACCGCCGCGTCGAGGACGCGATAGTTTGCGCCGAAGCCGTCCCAGATGAAATTCCCGTCGTCGTCGCGGCGGAACCAGTTGACGCTGAAGACCGCAGGTGGTTTTGGCGTCTTCTTGGGGATGTCCAGCCACTTCTGAGCGTAGTCACTACCGTTGAAGGCGATGAAGGGGCGGTTCGCCATGGGGTCGTAGCGGGGCTTCTGCCCAACGGCAGCTGCAGTCGGCTCACTGAATTGGCACAAGGAGTGGTAGACG
>JAUWIQ010000279.1 GCA_030605285.1 Planctomycetota bacterium | reverse complement strand
CAGATCGAGTTCTCCGCTGCTTTCGCAAGAGGCCCGGGGTCGACTACCGGAATGATGGGAAGATCAAACTGTCGGGCAAATTCAAAATCGCGCTCGTCGTGTGCCGGTACCGCCATGATCGCACCGGTGCCGTAACTGATGAGGACATAATCCGCAATCCAAATGGGCAGGCGGCTGCCGTTGACCGGATTGACGGCAGAGGAACCCGAAAAGACCCCCGTTTTTTCCTTCGCCAATTCCGTGCGATCCAGGTCGCTTTTTCGCTGCGCGGCATCGCAATAGGCTTCGACGGCGGCACGGGCATCTGGGGTCGTGAGCCGCGCCACTGCAGGATGCTCCGGGGCGATGACCATATAGGTGGCCCCGTAAAGCGTATCGGGCCGCGTCGTATAGACGCGCAGTACAGCTTGGCCCGCTTTGCGTGGAACTCCCTGCTCGCGACGACTGGCGATGAACGCCTCGTAATCGGTTTCCGCCCCGATATAAAAATCGACTTCCGCACCCGTGCTGCGTCCAATCCAGTTACGCTGTAGTGTTTTGATGCTTTCAGGCCAGTCGAGTTCGTCCAGACCCCGTTCGAGCCGTTCTGCGTAGGCAGTAATTCGCAGCATCCATTGTCGCAGTGGCCTCCGTGTCACCGGATGTCCACCCACTTCGCTCACTCCGTCCTTGATTTCCTCGTTCGCCAGGACCGTCCCCAACGCCGGACACCAGTTTACCGGTGCGTAGGTCTGATAGGCGAGTCGATGTTCATCTCGGAACGTGCGGACCGCCGGTTCACCTTCCGCGCGGATACTTTCCGGGATTGGCAATTCGGCAATCGGCCGACCCTTCTGCTCGGCCGGATCGAACCAGGTATCGTAAAGCTGCAGGAAAATCCACTGCGTCCAACGGAAGTACGCGATATCCGTAGTCGCCAGTTCACGGTCCCAGTCGTAACTGAAGCCGAGTGAGCGCAACTGACGACGGAAGGTCTCGATATTTTTTTCCGTCTGGATCCGTGGTGGGGTATTGGTTTTGATTGCATGTTCTTCGGCTGGCAGTCCGAACGAATCAAACCCCATGGGGTGCATCACAGTCGCCCCGCGCATGCGGGCAAAACGACTGATGATATCGGTTGCGGTGTAACCTTCCGGGTGTCCCACATGCAATCCCTCACCACTCGGATAAGGAAACATATCCAGGGCGTAGACTTTATCGCCCACTGGCAAACGCGGGCTGGCAAACGTCCGATTTTCCTCCCAGTACCGTTGCCACTTGGGTTCGATCTCGGCGGGATTGTAGCGTGGCATGGTGCAGTAAAAGGCGAGGGTACTCAAGAAGCCGGGTGAAACCACGATTCTAGTGACTGCACCGCTGGCAGCGTAGGGTGGCTGCTCTGGTTTTTTGTTCCCACACCGCCAAGGAGAGGAAGAAACAACACAAAGCAGGATTTGAAACGCTTCGCGAATCTCTGGGGCGGCCACGTGATCAATATCTGGTGTTGTTTTAAAAAACCGATTTCGCTAAAAGCAGCAGCCCTTTACCTTTCCGCATCCCCGTACCCAAGACACGAACGCATCGACGGAGGTTCGCCATGCGAGTCGTTATGTTTCTATCGTTTTGTCTCCTCTGCGGCCCCGCCGTGGCAGTCGGTGCAGAGGCGTATCCCTACACAGCACAAATCCTGCAGAACAATACCCCGGTGCGCAGCGGACCGACTGGAAAATCCTACCCGACCGACATGCTGCACCGCGGGGACCCGGTGGAAATCTATCGCCACGAAACAGGCGATTGGTACGCCATCCGACCCCCAAAAGGAAGTTTCTCTTGGGTTCCCGCCAGCCATCTGAAAGTCCACGAAGACAATCTGGGTGAGGTCCTGGGCCATGGGGCGGTCGCCTATGTCGGGAGTCGACTCAGTGATGCCCGCACGGTCAAGCAAATCCAACTCAATAAGGGAGAAATTCTGGAGGTTGTGGGAGAAAAAGAATTCGTCCGACAGGAAGACGGTACGGCGGAACGATGGTACAAGATCCGACCACCAAGCGGCGAATTTCGCTGGGTATTTGGTCCGGATGTCCTCGATTCCGCACCGCTGGCAGGGTCCCGCGAGACGACCGCAGAGGGTCCTGAGGCCTTCGTCCAGTTGCAGCATCAGACAAACATAATCTCGGGCGCACCGGACACTTTGAGCGTACTCGAGCCACCGGCTCGGATGGATCTGCAACTCTCAATGATTGTGGCCGGCCCCCTGCCGGCCTGGGACTTCGACGATCTCAAAACGCGTGCCGAAAGGAAGTTTCAGAATGCACAAACCGCACTCGAACGGGGCCGGGCCCGACTCGTGCTGAACGAGATTGGCCGTTTTGAAATTTTGAGGGACGAGTATCTGGCCAGTGGCGAAAGCCAAACCGATGGGGACGTGCCGACCGTGGCCGTCGCCCCACCCCCCTCCAACCCACTGCAAAAAATTCCTGACTTCGAAGAAGTCGGCCGCCTGACCCCCGTTGTTTCCAGAAAACCAGGGGCCCCAAAGTTTGCGCTGACCGATGTGAAAGGCAAGGTGATGATATTTGTCTCACCCGCCACCGGTGGCGATCTGCGACCTTACCTGGGCAAGGTAGTCGGAGTCTCCGGTGCCCGTGGCTTCATGCCGCGACTTAAAAAGCCACACCTCTCGGTGAGTCAGGTCGAGATGCTCGAACCGGTCGCCCTGCTTGCCAAACGCCCTCCCCGTGGTAATCCTGCGGGCATCCGCTAGGAACGTCGCTCGTTGTTCGCGCAGCAAAACGTGCGTGACTGTCGGCTCTCTTTCCCGCTCCAGCTTGGCAACTGGATGCACCTGCTGCAATGCTGATGCTGGTAGCACTGCATTGTTTTCAGGCGATCCAGGTCGCTCGCGAGCCGTTTCCGAGAATTCCACTCGGATTTATCTGGCTCACGGCGGAAAGGCACGCCCCTGACAAACCGGTTACGGTGGTTTGCCAAAATTAACTGACCCGAACACCTTGCCTGAACCGAATAATTGGAACAGCGAACGTTCTAATATGCAGATTCGGGGTTGGTAATGCGGCAGAGCCATCTAGGAAAAACTACGCGTACTCACACCAGGGTACGTCTGGTAAAGCTGCGTTGGTTTCTGCTGGCGATGATGGTTTCCACGTTTCTTGCCACCGCGGGGAAAAACGCCCTCTCGGCCCCTCCTTTACTCTTCGGGGGAAATCAAAAAGAACAAAAGCAAGCCGCAGACCGGATTCCTATGAATCAACTCGATGCGGATGCGAGAGAAAAGGTATTGTCGGTAATTAACCATACCAGCGTTCATCGCCAGATGACGCCACAGGTCATCGACTGCGATCCCCGTTATTACATGTTTCTGATTCGCCATCCCGAAGTGATCGTGAATATCTGGCGACTCATGGACGCCACCGACATGTCGATTCGCCGCGATGGTCCCGAACAGTTTACGGCGACGGATGGTGCGGGCACGGTGGGAACGCTCGAGTTTCTCTACGGCGACCAGCATGTCCATATCCTTTATGGCAAAGGCTCTTATACAGGCAATCTGACGAAGCGGCCGATCCGAGCCGACTGCCTGCTGGTGCTTTATTCAGAATTCATCCCGCACAAGAATGGACGACAATATGTCCGAAGCAAAATGGACCTTTTCATCGATGTGAAGAACGTCGGTCTGGACCTGATCGCGAGAACCTTTCAGAACCTGATTGGCAACACCACCGATCAAAACTTCGTCGAGACAGCAAACTTCGTGACCAAGCTTTCTCGAACGACTGAAGAAAACGGCCCTGGAGTACAGCATCTGGCGATGCGACTGAGCGATGTGGATGAAGCGATTCGCGAGGCGTTTTCCCTGCATGCCGGCACGGTCTTTCAAAGAGCGCTGTTAAGCAACCAGACCGCAAAATCGACCGGCCCTAAACTCCCCACGGAGACTGCAGCCGTACCGATCATCTCCAGGTAGCAGCGCCAGGGGCGATGCACCTT
>JAUWIQ010000254.1 GCA_030605285.1 Planctomycetota bacterium | reverse complement strand
TCGGCAACGCGCGCCCTGCGGTATACGAACCGTCGACTCCTCGATAGGCGGGCATTGCAGCGGTGATTGCCGCCTCGGTTTCGGCGGGCCAACGTCGGAATGAGATGAGATAGCGACCGTTTTCTTGGCCCTCGAGCTTCCAAGGACTGTTTTTATTGGGTCCCCGCCGGATCTCCCACAGGGTGTCGCAATGTGCCTCGGGCCAATCGACGCAAGTGAGACGGAGCGGATTTTCCGCATCCGCGCCTACACCGATCGCCGAGAGCCTCTCGATGCCGGGAGCCACCCGTGACCACCACTGATCGTAGTGGGTTTTTAGTTTTCGTACGATGTGTGGGTACTGTTGGGCAACATCGGTTGTCTGGCCGGGGTCCGTGGTCAGGGCGTAGAGCGCCGGCGTACGAAATAACCGCCAGCGGTTCCACATTACCGTGGCATCGCCGCGCTGGGGCGGGCCCGGCCCGACGCGTCCGTACTGGACGACGAGCATTCGTTCCCGCAGGGATTGCTGGGGTGTGCCGTGGCGCAACGGGGCGAGACTTACCCCATCGAACCGGGTATTTGCAGGGGGTGCTACCCCACACAGATCAAGCAGTGTGGGGAGCAGGTCCTGGCACTCGGTTAACGCATCGACATCTCCCGGGTCGCGGAGGCCGCCCGCCGGCCAGTGGATAAAACAGGGGACTCGATGACCCCCTTCGTAGAGCCAGGCCTTGTTACCCCGCATGCCCGCGTTGAAGACGGACTGGCCACCCACCGTGCCGTTGTCGGTCAGATAAATCAGGATCGTGTTTTCCGCGAGCCCCGTTTTCTGCAGCATCAAACGTAGGCGGCCCATGTTTTCATCGATATTGGCCAGCATGGCAAAAAAGCTCGCGACATCAGGATCCTGATCGCGATAACTCTCTCGGTACCGATCGGGTACCCAGAAGGGCAGATGGGGCGCGTTAGTAGCCAGATAAGCAAAAAATGGCTTGCCCGCCTCGCCTTGCTCTTCGATCCATTCCATCGCCTCGTTGAACCAGACGTCGGTGCAGTAGCCGGGATACTGTTCGGTTTTTCCGTTGTGCAGGTAGTGGTCGTCAAAATAGTCGCTGTTCCAGTGATTCGGCGCGGCCGTCAGGCCAAAGGCGCGAAAGCCGACCGTCTCCTGAAAACCCCGATCCTGAGGTCGGTAGGGATAATTGCCGCCCAGATGCCACTTACCGAAATGACCTGTCTGATACCCGACCGCTGAAAAGATATCCGCCATGGTTGGAATTCCGCGTCGCACAAACAGCCGACCACAACTTACATGGGTGGCTCCGTTGTGGAGCGCATCGCAGCCGGTAAGCAACTGTCCGCGGGTTGCGGTACACATCGGTGCGGAATGAAAGTCCGTGAGCCGAATGCTTTCGCGATGGAGGGCATCGAGGTGGGGCGTTTTCAGTACCGGGTTGCCGTGACAGGACAAATCCCCATAGCCCTGGTCGTCAGTCATCACAAGAATAACGTTCGGTTTTCGGCCGCTTGCAGCGACACACACAATGTCCACCCCCAGGAAGAGCAAAAGCAAACAGCAGGGGATGAGTCGCGCTAAGTGCCGTAGGATCATGACACACCTTCGTTTCTCAGAGCCTATTGTACAAATCACTTCCGCGAAACTCGCCGGCATTTTGTCGCCGCACGATTGCTTGCTATCCACACTATGCCAGAATATCGGGAATCACGCGCCCGCCGACGTCGGTGAGACGGAAATCGCGACTGCTGTACTGGTAGGTCAGCCGAGTGTGGTCGATACCGAGTAGATGCAGAATGTTGGCATGCAAATCATTGACATTTAATTTGTTTTCAATCGCTCGATATCCGTATTCATCTGTTGCGCCGTAAACCGTGCCCCCTTTGATTCCTCCCCCGGCCCGCCACATGCTGAAACCCTGGGGATTGTGATCGCGGCCATTTTTGCCCTGGGCGAAGGGTGTGCGTCCGAATTCGCTGGTGAATACCAACAGGGTGCTATCCAACAGTCCACGACATTTCAGGTCTTTGATTAGGCCGGCGATGGGTTGATCGATCGCCAGGGCATTTTTGGTATGGCCATCTTGCAGATTGTTGTGCTGATCCCAGCGGTCAACGCCCGCTTGTTTTCCAATCGTCAATTCAATAAATCGTACACCCTGTTCGACCAGCCGCCGTGCGAGCAGACACTCTGTGCCATAGGACCGTACAGATTCTACTTTTGATTCGAGGCCATAGAGCTTCTTTGTGGCCTGAGTTTCCTGAGAAAGGTCCATGACCTCCGGTACGGCCATTTGCATTCGAAATGCAAGTTCATAATTGGCAATCGCGGCTTCAATTTCCCGGTGGGCACCCGTGCTATCAAGGAAATCCTCGTCAAACTCTTTCAGGTGTTCAATTTTAGCAGCCTGTAGTCGAGCTGACGTTTCGTGCCTTTGCAGGTTCCGCAGCGCGGGTGGCTCGTGCAGAAAAATAGAGCCCTGGTGCTGGGCCGGCAAAAATCCGCTACCAAAGGTGGTCATGCCACCCGGTGGTATTTGCCCCCCATGGAGGACCACATAACTCGGCAGATTTTTATTGGCACTCCCCAGGCCGTAGGAAACCCAGGCCCCCATACTGGGCCGACCACGAATCGCAAAGCCACTGTGCAGCGCGTAATTGGCATTGGGATGATCGGGTAAAAAAGCGGTCATCGACCGGATGATGCACAACTCGTCTGCGCACGAGCCCAGGTGTGGAAAGAGACTGCTCAGCGCCTGTCCGCTCTGGCCATGGCGATTGAATTTCCAGGGACTCGGCAGGAGTCCGCCCTGGTTGTTGAAGACCGTGGGATCGGTTTTAAAGGGCGCCCGTTCCCCGTTTTCTTTTTCCAGTTGCGGTTTAGGATCGAAAGAGTCTACCTGAGAAATCCCCCCGTCCATGTAAAGGAAAATCACGCTCTCTGCCCGGGGGCGAAAGTGTCCTGCTTGCGGTCCGCTGGCGTAGGGTGTGTTCGCTGAGGCCGTTTGTTCTTGAAGCAGGATGTCCGAGAGTGCCAGCGCACCGAAACCCATGGAAGTCCGCCGGAGCATCTCTCTTCTTGTGTAGCCCATGTTCATGTTTTGGTTGAATCTTTTGCGCTATGGGGGAAAACTTATTGTAAAAAAATAAATTCCTTGCGGTTAAACATCATGTGGCAAAAATCCTTCCAGACCTCCTCATTATCGGAGGCTTCTTGTTCACCAATCTGGTGCTCTTTTGCCAGTGCCGTAAGCAGTTGTCTGGAGCGGTCGATCTCCTGCATGGTTGCCGGACGGGCAAAGGCGGTCTGGTGGATCAAATCGATTCGGTCCTCCAGCGAGTGGTTTTTGTCCTGCAGGAGGTTCTTCGCCCAGAAGCTGGCCTGCTGGACAACGAAGGGGTCGTTCAAAAGGGCGAGGGATTGTGCAGGAACATTTGTGACGCCACGCTGACCGATCGAGACGGCCGCCTGGGGGAGATCGAACACCAACAGCAGCGGAGGGAGATAATTACGCCGCATTTCCTGATAAACCGTCCTGCGGCCATCACCATCGAGGGGCCCACTTTTGTCAGGCCTTGCCCGACTGGGTTGGGTCTGATTCAGGTTCACCGGTACGGCAGGGCCATACATTTGGTGTTTGAGCGAACCGCTCGTGGCGAGAATGGCATCACGGATTGATTCTGCGGTTATCCGCCGCACATTCATATGTTGCAGCAAAACATTATCCGGGTCGATTGCTGCTGCCTGCGGAGAACCATTTGTCGACATGCGATAGGTGCTCGAAAGGACGAGCTTGCGAAGCAGCGACTTGCGGGACCAACTGTCGCGGATGAACTGGGTTGCTAGATAATCCAGCAATTCAGGGTGGCTCGGCGGTGCGCCTTTTTTGCCAAAATTTTCAACCGTCTCGACAAGGCCCCGACCAAAGAGCCGGTACCAGATACGATTCACTTCGACTCGGGATACCAGCGGATTGTTCGGGTCGATTAGCGCGGTGGCCCATTCTCTACGGCCACTTCCCGATTCGGCGAATGCTTCTCCGTCGACCGCCTCAAGAAAGTGTCGGGGGGTTGCTACTTGGCTCATTGCAGCGGGATTGCCGCGGATGTAAATCGGTTCATTTTCGCCAGCACCGTCTGCCATACTTCGGACATAGAAAGGCATGGGAACGCTGCGTGCCGTATGTCGGTATT
>JAUWIQ010000243.1 GCA_030605285.1 Planctomycetota bacterium | reverse complement strand
TCCGTGAAACGGTGTCCCCCACAGAAATGGTTGCTGGCGGGCGTGTCTATCTGGCGTTAGTACCCATCATCGTTCTGATTACCGTTCTCATGGCAGCGTTGATTCTGACGGGACTACCAGAGGAGGTTCGGCCCGTGAGTCTGTGGGAAATTATCGGCGGGGCGGATGCCTACAGCGCGCTCGTCTGGGCCTCGATGGCAGGCTGTCTGACTGCGATGCTACTAACCGGGTTGCAGCAACGTGGATCCTTGCTGGGTATTTTGCGAGCGGCCTGGCGCGGGGCCCGGTTGATGTTCCCGGCGCTGGTGGTCCTGTGGTTGGCCTGGACGCTGGCGGATCTTTCTGCCTCGGGAAATAGCAGGGACCCGGGCGATCGACTCGGTACGGCGGTCTATCTCACGAGTCTTCTAGGAGATGCGGTCTCTCCAGAGTGGATGCCCCCGCTTGTTTTTTTGCTGGCTGCGGCCGTCTCCTATTGTACGGGGACCAGTTGGGGCACGATGAGTATTCTCACCCCGTTGGTGATTCGGGTGACCTGGGAACTGATTGGCGGCAGTGGCGAAGAAATGGTCCACAATCCAGTTTTCATTGCTTCGATTGGTGGGGTGCTGGCGGGTTCCATCTTTGGTGACCACTGTTCACCCATTTCGGACACCACAATTCTCTCCAGTCGCGCGAGCGGCTGCGACCATATGGCGCACGTCTGGACTCAAATGCCCTACGCGCTCCTTGTGGCGGTGGTTTCGATTGTCGCTGGGACGATTCCGGTCGGTTTTGGCGTCTCGGTCTGGGTTTGTCTGCCTGTTTCAGCGCTGTTGCTATTGGGTCTGCTTTGGTGTCTCGCTCATCGTGATGACGAAGATTCCGCGCCGGGGTTGGGCGCGTCGGCCGATTGATGGCTCAGCTAGCAGGAGAGAGCCCCTTGGAATGCCTTTTTGTTTCAGGCGGATTGCGGAGCAAGACTACGATACTTATCAAAGCGCACCAGCTAGCAATAACATCAGTGAAGCGGTCTCTTGGTATGGGTCAGGCAGGCGATTCAAGCTGGAGAAGGATTGCCGAAATTGCCGAATAAAACGTGGGGTTAGCTAGCGGCGGCAGTCCATAAAAATCTGCCTGGCAGATCCAGAAAACGGCCCCTCCATGTACTGGATTTTCTGGGCGTTGTTCGAAGACAAATCGAGTTGCCTTGCGGGACTCTGGAGCCCGTGCGGATGAGCAGGAAAGACCGTGGATGAGTAACGCCAGTCCCTGCAACCGCCAGATAGTTTGGGGCAATGCGCTCGCAATATGCTTGTGTATTGACGCGCTTCTGACGCTGCCAGCAACCGCCGAGTCTCCCCTGCCAGTTTCTTCGCCGATCGAGGTTTCTGCGGCGGTGCAGCGGCTTGATATGGCGGTAAACACCAGTCGCATGCTAACGCTCGACCATGTCTTTCCGAGAGCACAGGTTACCAATCCCGAGGTGCTTGAAATCCACCCCGTATCCCCCAATCAGATGCAGGTGTTTGCGAAAAAAACAGGTGTCACCCAGATCAATCTTTACGATCAGCAAAACCGGGTTCGGACCCTTGATGTTTTTGTAAATACCAATGTCGAGGAGTTGGACTCTCTGCTCAAAGCGCAGTTTCCCGATGCGGCGATCCAGATCGTACCACTTGCCAACAGTGTGATCTTGGGAGGCTTTGTGAATCGGGCTGACGATGTGAATCGCATTATTCGCATCGCTGAAGATTATTATCCGAAGGTCATTACTAACATTAGCGTGGGGGGTACTCAGCAGGTTCTACTGCATGTCCGTGTGATGGAAGTCTCCCGGACTAAACTGCGAGAACATGGCTTTGATTTTCGTTGCGGGATTGTCAAGGACAACAAAAGGTTTCTTGGTTTTCTTGGTGCGCTTCAACAGAATAACCTAATTAAGATACTTGCCGAGCCGACCCTTGTTGCAAGCAGTGGACGGTCTGCAAGCTTTCGCGCTGGCGGAGAATTTCCCGTGATTGTTCCCGGTGCTCTGGGTACGAACGCCATCGAATATAAAACCTACGGAATGGAAATTGACTTTGTGCCGATTGTACTGGATAGCGGCCGTATTCGTTTAGAAGTTCGCCCCAGAGTGAGTGAATTGGATACCGCACAGACGACGACGCTTGGCCACAATACGGTCCCTAGCCTGAGAGTGCGGCAGGTGGATACGGGCGTTGAAATGCAGGCGGGCCAGACTTTGGCGTTGGCCGGTCTGATCCAGAACCGTATCGAGGCGGAACGCCGCGGGATTCCGCTGCTCTCTGATATTCCCTACTTCGGCGCGCTTTTTCGTCATGTCTCGGAAAAGAACAATGAAATTGAACTCTTGATCATGGTCACACCAGAAATCGTGGAGCCGCTCGAACCGCATCAAGTACCGCCTGTCGGTCCCGGGATGAACTCGATCAGCCCCAAGAGTAAGGCATTGTATCGGAAGGGACACATCGAGGCACCGAACCCCTACATGCCACCGACTGGCTACGCCGTGCCTAATGGAGCTTACGACTCGTTTGTTCCCGAGATGTATGAGGAGGTGACCCCCCAGGCGGTGCTTGAACCGAACACAGCAGCGGAGCGGATTCCGCAGGGACTGCAATCGGCACCCTTGACAGGGATTTTACCCAAGACGAATCAGCCAGGGCTTACCGTACCCGTGGGATTTGAGAGTTACGAGACCTCAATATCATCTGCCGCCCAGCAAAGTCGCCGGGCGATTCGAGTTCCACCGGTCTTACCGCCATCGCAGGCGAATCGACGAGCAATTCCTGCGCCCATCTCGAAGGCAAGCGGAAAGGACAGAGAAGCTCCCGGATTGATCGGCCCATTGGGATACGACCTCCCAGAGTGAAGGTCGTGGTTCGAAATCGGCGAGTGAACATACGGGCCGTGATTTTTCACGGTCGCTGCTAGCGGTTAGGTTGGGCAGGGGAAAATCGACCAATGAACAATCCTCTTCGAGTGATCGTTGTCGATCCCACAGCACAAACGCGTGGGGCCGTGAAGAAAATTTTAAGCGACCTTGAAGGCGTATCCCTTGAAGCGGAGTATTCCCGCTACGAGTGTTTTGGAGAGGGAGCATCAAAGTTTGCGCCCGATGTCGGGATCATGGCAATCGATGAGGATTCGGTTGCCGCATTGAACATTGTGCAGCAGATCATTGCCCATTCGCCACAATGCTGCATTGTGGCGACGAGCAGTTCTTCCGACGGCGAATTAATACTGCGATTTATGCGTGCAGGTGTGAGCGAGTTTTTAGCAGCGCCAGTTCTTCCTGAAGAGTTATCCCAGGTGCTCAAATACGTTGCTGAGGGTCGACTCCGTTTGCGTGACAATCCACATCGTCGCTGTCGTATGATCGCGGTCGTCGGAAGTGCTGGGGGTGTTGGAACGACGAGTTTGGCGGTCAACCTCGGCTGCCAGTTGGCGTCCGAACCGCAGCATTCAGTTGCACTCATCGATCTCGACCTTAACCTTGGGGATTCGGACGTCTGCCTCGACACCATTGCCGAGTTGACATTGCTCGACCTTGTTGAGGCGATTGATCGTCTAGATCAGAGACTCATTCGGCGCTGGCTGGTCCAACACGCCACCGGGCTCTATTTGTTGTCACGACCTTTGCCTCTTTGCAGCTGTAGCGAAATAGAACCCGACAAACTCCAGCGATTTATCGATTTGCTGGCAGAGACCTTTTCACATCTCATCTTCGACCTCTCCAAGGCTTACACCGCAGTCGATCGGATGGTGCTTTCTAGGGCGGATCAGGTACTCTTAGTGACACATCTCGACCCGTCCAGTTTACGGAACGCGCTGCGTATTCTGAATTTTTTTGATGGTTTGACGGGCTCTCCGGAAAAGGTGCGTGTTGTGATCAATCAAGTCGGTCTCAACGAACAGCCGCTCAGCGTCAAACAGGCAGAAGCAATCATCGGGAGAGAAATTTACTGGGAAATTCCCTACGATCGTCAGGCCATGACGGAAGTCCGCAGTAGCGGACGTCCGCTACTCGAGCAGGTGCCCCAAGCGGCGATTACCCAAAACATCGCCCACTTGGCCGAGACACTGGTGGGTCGCTATGCCGCTGTGGCGGCCCCTTTAGGGCAAAGGTCTAGAAACCCAGTTTCTGAAATGCGATACTGACTCCCGGTGGTATTTCGTGACCATGCCTCGCTTAGCGAGTTGGGTTTCCGTTGTGCCGCGCGTGGGAATTGCCGGTTTCAGTGAGAAAATTGGCCGAAATGTTTCGCGATTTAGGAAGATGGTGAACGCGTCTCCGTCCTCCC
>JAUWIQ010000275.1 GCA_030605285.1 Planctomycetota bacterium | reverse complement strand
TTGGAATTGTGGCCCAATCTGATTCTTGCCGCGCGGAGGAGAGGTGGCGGCCTTGCTGTGGGCAACGGTCGCTTGAGCCCCAAGAGTTTCCGCGGCTACCGCCGTATACGTTGGCTCACAGCCAGGATGCTCCGTTGCCTGGACCTGCTCGCCGTGCAGAACGAGGAGTACGCGGAGCGTTTTCTCGATTTAGGTGCCCGCGCTGAAGATCTCGTCATTACCGGATCGATCAAGTTTGATGGTGCTGAGTCGGATCGTCGCAATCCACAAACGATGCAGCTTGCCTCGCTCGCAGGATTCGCTGCGAACGATACCGTATTTTTGGCTGGCAGTACTCAGCAACCTGAAGAGTCGTTAGCCGTTGATACCTTCTGCGCTCTCGTGGACGACTACCCGCAACTGCGTTTGGTGCTGGTACCGCGGCATCCCGATCGGTTCGATGAAGTGGCTCAGATGCTCCGTGAGCGGCGACTTGGCTGGTGCCGCCGCAGCCAACTGACCGGGACCGCCCCCTGCTACCCCGAGGCCCGCATTCTTTTGATCGACCCGGTCGGCGAACTGGGAAAATGGTGGGGCACCGCGCAGATCGGCTTTGTCGGGGGCAGCCTCGGCACGCGGGGAGGACAGAACATGATCGAGCCCGCTGCTTACGGAGTCGCAGTTTGCTTTGGCCCCCATACCGAAAATTTTCGTGATGTGGTCTCGGCATTGCAGTCGGCCGCCGGGGCTCATGTGGTTGCCAACGGCGCGGAGCTGACAAACTTTGTGCATCGCTGTCTGCAGGAAAATGCCTATGCCCGGCAACTGGGAGTCCATGCCGCTGCCCTTGTGGGGGCCAGTCGGGGGGCAACCGGACGGACGGTCGATCAACTCCTGGCACGACTGCCCGCCCAGACCGCCGCCGCAAGGCCCTCCACGGCCGCCTGATAGAGGCAACAAGGTGAATTGCACTGCTTGTCGCTGACAGCCCCCTTGCCAGTTGGATGGGATTCAAGTCACAAAGGCCTAAGGCAACTGACCCAATCCACATAGCAAACAACTGGCAAGGTCCGCTTCTCGTGCCCGAATTGCCCGAAGTCGAAACCATGCGCCGTGGCATCATCGCCTGCCAGGGGGCAACGATCACCAAGCTGCTGCGACCCCGTTGTCGCCTCAAGCCGGTTTCCATCCAACCGGCACTGAGTCACCTGCGTCGACGCATTGTGGGCAGCAAGATTGCCGCCATTGAGCGGCTGGGAAAACGCTTGATCCTTCGACTCGATCATGATCAGCGGTTGATCTTTGAGCCCCGCATGACCGGCCTGCTACTGCTCACCGCGCCACCCGACCCTCAGCACCTGCGGCTCTGTCTCGAGCTTGCCCCGCATGACCGACGGCGGGGCCCCCAAAAGCTCCTCTTTTGGGACCGACGCGGCCTCGGCACAGTGCGACTCTTTACGCCCGGGCAATTCGCCTCGCAACTGGGCCCTCAGCAACTCGGGCCCGATGCACTGGAAATCACTGCGGCACAGTTTCGGACGCGGCTAGGCGAGAGCCGTCGCGAAATAAAAGTCGGCTTGCTCGATCAAAAAGCGATTGCAGGCATCGGAAATATTTATGCTGCGGAAATCCTTTTCACTGCCCGAATCCATCCCTGTTCGAGTTGCCGGCGACTACGCAGCAAAGATTGGGGCGCGCTTGCCCGAGCTACCCGAACTATCCTGAACAAAGCAATACGCTACGAAGGCTCGACACTCAATGATGGCACCTATCGTAATGCCCTCAATCATCAGGGACACTATCAGCAGCATCATCGGGTGTATGCCCGTGAGGGGGAAAAGTGCGACCGCTGCGGTCAAGGCGAGGTGCGACGCATCGTGCAGTGCCAACGGGCCACGTTTTTCTGTCCAGGCTGTCAGAAAAAGCGATCCTAATAAAACGTGACTGCAAAACCACCCCGAAGTCAACGTGGCGTTTGCAGAGAATCGCCAATTGCGTTTTAATCAGGGTATCGCCAGATGCAATTTTCCATCGTTTTTGATTACAGGAGTCCCGTCCATGTCCCCTTCTCGTGAAGATTCCCCAGCCCCTGGTGCCGTAAGCGCTGATGTCTCACGACGCAGGTTCCTCAAGTCGGCTGCCGGAACCGCCCTGGTGGCGAGCGGCTTGCCCCATTCGGCCCTGGCAGCACCCGCCGTGAGAAAGAACCGTTTCGAACCTTCCTCAGCGGAATCGATCGTCGGCCGCCTTTATCAGTCCTTCAATGACCAGCAAAAAAAGGACGTCTGCTTCGACTGGGACTATCGGGATGCCAAGCGAGGGTTATTGCGGACGTTCGTCTCGAACAACTGGAATATCACCCCGGCAGAAATCCAAAGCGACTTTTACACGCCCGAGCAACAGGCACTGATTCGAGAAATCTTTGAGGGGATCATCCAACCCGCTTGGCACGCGCGGATCGACAAACAACTCCAGGATGATGCCGGGGGCTTTGGTCGTCGGCAATCGTTGGCAATTTTTGGCGACCCCAACGCGGACAAGTTTGAATTTGTCATGACCGGGCGGCACATGACCTTGCGATGTGACGGCAATTCTGTTCCCCAGATGGCTTTTGGGGGCCCGATCTTTTATGGACATGCGGCCGCTGGTTTTCACGAGGCCTCCAACCACCCGGGCAATGTCTTTTGGCCACAGGCAGTCGCCGCCAACAAGGTCTTTGCGATGCTCGATGGGGGCCAACGAAAACAGGCGCTGGTGCGGCCCTCACCGCCTGAGCAGGCGGTCGGCTTCGGAGGCCCTGGGGCATCACGAGCAGGAATTTCGGTCCGTGCCCTTTCCCAAGATCAGCAGGTCGAGATGCAAAAGGTGCTGGCCAAACTGATCGAACCGTACCGGCAAGCGGATCAGAACAAAGTCCTGTCCTGTCTGGAGGCCCAGGGCGGCCTCGATCAATGCAATCTGACGTTTTACAGCGATCGGGATATCGGCGAGGACGGGATCTGGGACAACTGGCGGTTGGAGGGACCCGCATTTGTCTGGTATTTCCGCGGTTCGCCCCACGTTCACGTCTGGGTTCACATCGCGGACAACCCGGATGTCCCTCTCAATGCCTAATTGAAAAACCTGTCCGAGTCCTCAATGAGCCCTGTGACAATGAGCCCTGTGACGATTTATCATAACCCACGCTGTAGCAAGAGTCGCCAGACGCTTGCCCTGCTCCGCGAGCGAAATGTCGAACCGGAGATTATCGAATACCTCAAAACTCCACCCAGCGAAAATGAGCTCAAGAGCATTGCTCGCAAACTGGGGATCCCACCGGCTGAAATGATCCGCAAAAACGAAGCGCGGGACTTGGATTTTTTGGAAACTGAAGACTCTGCGCAGTGGATTCTCCGCATGGCCCGCAATCCGCAAATCATCGAGAGGCCGATTGTCGTTTGCGGTGAGCGGGCACGCATCGGGCGCCCCCCGGAGAATGTGTTGGAACTGCTCTCCTGAACGTCGCCGAGTGCAAGGCGATCAGCGGGTCGGTCTCCCCGGCAACCGCTACCGTTCGATTCGCTACATTGCCTCGAGGTACTCAGCCTCAAACGACTCGATGGTCGCGAGTAACTGCTCGCGAATCGACTCAAGTCGCAACTTGTCCTGGATCTTCTGTCCCCCCGTATCGACCACATAGAACACATCCACGACTTGATCGATATGGGTGCCAATCTTAGCCGCCAACAGCCACAAATCGAGCTCGTGCAGCTTGCGGGCAATCGTGTAAAGCAATCCGGGGCGATCCAAGGCAAAAATTTGTAAAATGGTTGCCCGCTCGCTGGTCACGTTATCATACAAAACGCGCGTGGGCATACCGGGAAGGGCCGCCTGGTCAACCGTAGCACCACTCCAGATGCGACGGAATTTTGGGATTTCCGCCGTTGGATTCTTCAGGGCCGCAGCCAGACGCGCACAGACCGCCTCGATCCGTACATCCGCAGCCAAGGCCTCGAACTGATTGTCGACGCCGTGAAACCGCTCCAGGACCCAGCCATCACGAAGCGTATTGATCTGGGCGG